>JBAXES010000115.1:0-9501 GCA_037140315.1 Chloroflexales bacterium | reverse complement strand
GCCTACACCTACACCCCCCCGCCGGCCTCCACCTACACACCGCAGCCGGCCTACACCTATACCCCCCAGCCGGTGCCGGGCTCGCCCTCAGCGAGCACGGCCCCGGCGACCGCTGCCGCGCCGTCCACTGCGACGGCCACCCCGCCCCGCACGCGCGCCCCCAGGGCCCCGCGTGCGGCCTCGCCGACGCGCCCCATCGGGCCGCGTCAGTCCTCTGCGCAGCGGATTGCGCAGAAGGAGGAGGAGGACTACGACCGAGCGCGGAACACCTCCCGCGACACCCACGGCCACCGCCGCTTCGGCGACGTGGTGATCTTCTGGGAGGACACCACCTACGATCGCCTGGAGTGCGTGGCCATCCTCACCGCCGCCAACCCCCGCCACGAGATCCGCCGGAACGGCACCGTGGTTCACACCGAGCGCGCCACCCGTAGCTGGCAGGCCGAGCGCAGGCTCGTGATCGAGCGCGCCACGCGACTGATCTAGCCTGGCCCAAGAGCAGAGAGTGAGACGTCCAATGTCCACCACATCGATCGCCCCGACCACCCCGAGCGCCGCGTACCCCACCCGCTTCAGCGACGAGCAGGTGCTGCGCATCACGAACCTCTTCATCGACCGCTACGAGCGCCTGGGCCTGCGCCTCCTCGTGGAGGAGATCGCCGGCCTCGACCAGACACAGATCGCCGACGACACCGCCGCGCTGATCAGCGAGCTGCTGACGGCGCAGGGCCACGGCCCGGAGGATGACCCGACGTTCACCTTCCTGGCCGGCATCATGCAGCCGCCGGGGCCGGACGAGGACCCCGACTGGCGCAACGACCGCACGCTCCGCTGCGTGACCAACGCCATCGCCCTGGGCCTGCATGTCGAGGAGGACGGCGCGCTCCTTCGCGTGCTGCTGGAGGACCCCGACGAGGTCGTGCCCGCCGAGTTTGCGGTGGTGTACGACGAGATCATGCGCCGCGCCGTCGCGGAGATTGCCCGATGACGATCGATGTCGCCCGCCAGCCCAAAAAGCGCCACCTGGCGCAGATCCCGCTGGTGCCCCCGGAGCCCCACCTCGACCCGGGGGCCGACGACCCCGACGCGATGGCGCTGGCCTTCCAGCTGCCCCACGACGACGACACCCCCCGCCCCCTGGCGGGGTTCGTGTTCTTCTGGCTCCGGTACGTGCGGGCCTTCCGCCCCCAGTACCACTGCGCCAACTGCCTGGTCGGCCCGTACCACCGCTCCATCTCGGCCGAGCTGCCGATCCCGGCCAGGGTG
This sequence comes from Chloroflexales bacterium, assembly GCA_037140315.1. Classification (GTDB taxonomy): domain Bacteria; phylum Chloroflexota; class Chloroflexia; order Chloroflexales; family Chloroflexaceae; genus Oscillochloris. The sequence goes on along the minus strand of JBAXES010000115.1, from coordinate 8,235 downwards.
CTGCTCGACCACCACCAGCCGTTCGCCTACCTGTGCGGAGTGTCTGACACCTACGCCTGGGCGAGCAGCCTCCACCTGCCGCTGATCTACGCCCCCGGCGAGCAGGTGGAGGTCGAGACCTACAACGGCGTCCGCATCACCGCCCACAACGCCCGCGAGGTCGCTATCCCCTGGGTGGAGGACGGCTGGGAAGCTTTCCCGATGTCCTACACCACTTGCCGCAACTGGCAGTTCGGCATCCACCACTTCGGCTACAACGGGCGCACCCGCCCGGTCGAGGAGGAGCTGCGCTCAAGCGAGCTGCGCACGAAGGAGGTCGCCGAGCTGTCCTGGCTGCGGCAGCGCGGCAAGCTCACCCTGGAGGAGCTGCGCGCCCGCCTGCACCCCGAGGGGGAGGCCGACGGCCCGAGCGGCGCTGACCTGGGCTACACCACCGAGAGCCGTCGGGAGTGGGAGGAACCCACCGAATGGTAGGCCGCTGATCGATGGGCGGCGGCGGCGTGCCGCCGCCCGCAAGGAGACCCCGACCAATGACACGAAACCTGTGCGGGTTCATGGGGGGCGTCGCGGAGAGCGGCGCCCGGTTCAAGATCGAGATCCTGAAGACGGCCAGCGGCTACGCCGCGCTCTCCAGCAGCGCGGGCGGGTCGTCGGCCTGGGCGGCCCCGACGACCGTGGCCGAGGGCGACCTGGCCACGGTGACGAAGAAGGCGGCCACCAAGTTCGCCGGGAAAACGGTGCCGGGGCGCGACCGGGCCTACACCCGGCCGATGGGCGGCGGGCCGGTCGCGAGCCCCTTCCCCAAGGGCGGCACCGTGATGCCCGACCACCCGCTGTGCTGGGCGGAGGGCCGCCCGCTGGACCGGCTGCCCGCCGAGCTGCACCACCGGGCTGTGCTGGCGGCGGGCCAGCAGGCGGGGACACCGCCCTCGCCAGCGCCGGTGGTGGCCGTCGCCGGGGCGCTCCACCCGACGATGGGGCAGGAGGTGATGCTGTGCGAGACCATCCCGGACGCGGCCGAGCTGGAGCTGATGCTCTGCCTCGACCAGTGGATGATGACCGAGAAGATGGAGGGCGACCGGGCGCAGCTCCACATCGACGAGGACGGCGTGGTCTATATGACCAACCGCTCGGGCGGCCTGGTGAACTGCCCCCCGCACATCGCCCTGGCGATGGAGTCGATGCCGCCGAACACCTCATTCGACGGGGAGGTGATCACCGTGGACCGCGAGGGCGCGGCCCAGCTCTACGTGGGGGGCAGGGCGAACATCCAGCTGTTCGTGGCCTTTGACCTGCTGGCCCACCCCGACATGCCCGACGGGATGGGGGCCTCCCAGATCCGCCGCCTGGGGCTGCTGGCGCAGCTCCTGCCGGCCTTCCAGCCGCCGCTCGGCAACGGCGGGCCGGCGATCCGCTGCGTGGGGCACGCCTTCACGGAGGCCGGCAAGCGCATGCTGCTGGCCGAGATCCGCCAGCGGTACGGCGAGGGCGTGGTGATGCGGAACGCGGCGGCCCGCTACGAGGGCCGGCGCAGCCATAGCTGGCAGCGCTTCTGCGACCGGGAGCGCACCGTCGACGCGGTGGTGCTGAGCTACAAGCACGGCACGGGCAAGTTTGCGAACACGGTGGGCGGCGTGGAGGTCGGCCTGTACGACGGGGCGACGCTGCGCTCCATCGGCTGGGCGGGCAGCGGCTGGACGGACGCGCAGCGGGGCGAGCTCCAGGCCGCCTGGGACGACCAGCGCACCGGCTACGTGGTCGTGATCAAGTGCTACGGCCTGTCCTTCGCCGACCAGGTCATCCGCCCCAGCGGGGTGCGCATCCGCGCCGCCGGCGATAAGAGCCCCCGCGAGTGCCGCTTTGAGTCCGAGATCGGCCGCTCCTACGGCGCGTTCCGCTAGGGGGTCTAGCCGCCCGCCCCATTCGCCGCCCTCGCGCCCCTGGCCCCTGTGCCAGGGGCGCTTTTGATTCCCCGGAGGGGTTGATGCACCTGCCCACGCCGGTCTACCGGCACGCCCGCCATCTCCGATCCGCAATCCGCGCTGCCCACCGGTGGTGGCGCTCCCGGCGCAACCACGCCACCCGGCGCCGCACATGGCCGACGCCGAGCCTCCGCATCGTGCTGCTCGTGCTGCTCGTGCTGCTCACCGTGAGCCTGCTGGCGAACCTCCTGTTCGTCAGCATCTTTCTCATCGCCGCCTACGGCTAAACCAAGGAGACCCGACTGTGACCACCACAACGACCGCCCCGACCACCAGGCAGGAGCCCATGCCCCTGCTGCCCGGCATCCCCGCGATGGGGGAGCCGATCGACGTGCAGCTCACCGACCTGCCGCCCAACGCCATGCTGCACAGCGACCCGCCCACGGCGCTGTTCCTCGACAACGTGAAGAACCTGGGCATCCTCCAGCCCATCCAGCTGGTGCGGACCTCGAAGGGGCCGTACAAGTACGTGGTGGCCGCCGGGCGGCGGCGCATCAAGGCGGCCCGCGCCACCGGCATGGAGAGCATCCCGGCCCTGGCCTTCCCGGAGGGCTGGGTGCGCCCGGCGCTGCTGGCCATCGCGGAGAACGAGCAGCGCAGCGCCAACGACCTCTCCGACCTGATGGCGATCGAGGAGATGCGTACGGAGCACTTCAGCGACGAGCAGATCCGCGACGCCATCGGGATGAGCAAGCAGCGCTTCGACAGCATCATCGTGCTGCAGCGGCTGCTGCCGGTACTGCGCGAGGGGATGGAGGCGGGCGCGTTCATCATCGGCCTGGGCCGGGCCATCGCCACGCTGCCCGTCGAGGAGCAGGAGAAGCTGCTGCCCGCGTTCCGGGCCGGCTCGCTGGACTTCAAGACGTACAAGAAGGTCTACGACGACTATCAGGCCGTCAAGAAGGCGACCGCGGCCGCTGCCGGGGCGGTGCCCGGGGCGGCGGCCCTGCCCGGCATGCCGGCGGCCCCCGTCGTGACCCCGGCGGCTCCCGCCCCCGCGCCGCGCTGGGCCAACACCACCCTGGTGTGGCAGGAGCGGGTCAAGGTGCTGGTCGTGGACGAGATGCGGGCGCTCGTCCCGGCCGGCGAGCTGGACGTGCTCAAGCTGATCGCCGAGCTGGAGCGCATGCTGGAGCTGGCGCTGGCGAACTAGCCCCCCGCGTCAGGACGGCATCCCAGGCCGGTGGCACGTTGCGGCCCCGGCCTGGAAATGGTATAACAAGCGTAATAGCCGCACAAACGCGCTGTCTTGGCGACGAGCCAAGGCGGATTATGCGCGCTCCGATCCTCCACCACTCCATCTCCCCCACCACGATCCTGGCCGCTGCGGCAGAAAGATAGCCGTGGCCCCCCCTTTTTCGCACTACCTCACCGTGACCCTGGAGCGAGCGAAGATCAACGTCGCCGCGCTCACGATGGCGTCCGGCGTGGCCGCGCACACCATCAGCGACATCCTGGACGGGCGCGCCTCGCCCCGCGTGGGCGAGGCGGTACGGCTCTGCCGTGCGCTGCACGCGCCATGCGGCGGCGCGTTCACGGCGCTCACCGATATGCGGATGCCGGAGGCGCAGGAGGGCGCGGACGCGCTGACCTACGGGGACGTGGCGACCTTCGAGGCGCTCTACCGGCAGAACCGCGATTCGGCGGTGACGCTGCTCCAGCACCTGCTGCTGGGGCCGCTGGCGCAAGGGCGTGGCTCGCCCCTTGACCCGGCGGTGGTCACCGACCTGGCCCTGCACGAGGGCGGCGTCGTGCAGGTGCGCCTAGCCTACCCGCCGGGGCTCTCGGCGGCGGCACTGCGGCGGTCGGCCCTGGCCCCCGAGGGGGTGATCATCGCCGAGGACGTGGCGGCGTACGCGGGGCGCATCACGCTGCCGGGGCTAGCTACCGCGAAGGTGCGGCGGGCCCGGGACGTGCTCCTCCGCCTCTCCGTCGCGTCGATGGATCTGTCAAAGCTGTCGGTGCTGCTGGAGCTGGATACGCTGCTGCCCCAGCGCGGGATGTTCTTCCGCATGGCCTGGCAGCTCTGGTCCGACCCGCCGGCGCACGTCCGGCTGTTTATCCTGGCGTGCCGCTGGCACGACCAGCCGCGCACGCCCTGGCTCGGCCAGGTGCGGGCGATGCTCGGCGAGGATGGTGGCGACTGGACATCCGCGCCGCTCGGCACGCTGAGCCAGCGTCGCTTGATTTGTCTAGGAGGGAATCGTGGACGTAGCGTTCATCGAAGTCGATGCTGATCTGCGGGACGTAGAGGCGATGCGACTGGCACGGTCGGTGGGCCATATGCGCGACGTGATCGCCGTCCACGCGCACTACGACGCCGGCCCGGGCTTCCTGGTGGTGTTCATGCACCGGATCTGCCCTCACGAGATTATTGGGACGCTGGATGCTCTACGGGGCTTCGCCGGGGTAGCCCGCGCCGTGCGGGTACCCACGCCGCGGGCCAGCGTGTTTGAGACGCTGGCCGACTACGCTGAGCTGCGCGAGGCGCTTGTCGCCCAGCTCATCCAGGTGATCGAGGGGATGCCCGCCGATGTGGAAACGCCGGTTGAGATGATGATGTTCTACCGGGTGCGCGAGATGCTGCTCGACACCCTGCGCTGGCCGGTGAAGGTGTAATTGCGGCGATGTGCGCCTGCGCGACCGTAGGCGACGCATAGCCGCCTACGGGACGGAGATGCATAACCGACCTGCGCGCCGCAGCTGCACGCATACCCTCAATAGCGATCCGAACCCACCCACGCGTGCTATACTGCGCTCAGAGTCGCGAGCGTCCACTATGCCTGACATTCGTGTGCATGGGGCAACGCGATCTTTCTCTCTAGTCTACCCATCATCGCGCCTATGCCAGAAGACACCGCCGCCCAGATCGCCCGCCTTCAGGCCGAGATCGCCGCCCTGCGCCAGGCTCTCCAACCCCTAGCCGCCCTGCCGGATCTGGCAGCGCCTTTCCGGCAGCAGCTCGCCGCAAAGGAGGCGGAGCTGATCTCGCTGGGTGGCGTGGCTCCCTCGTTGCCCCAGGTTAGCTTTTCTGGTGCCCAGGTGGGCGATGTGGCGTTCCGCGACGTGGCCGGCGGCGATCAGACGACCGTCGGGCGCCAGAGTAATCCCACTGGCAGCGCTCAGGTTGGGATGCTGAACCAGGGCGATGTCGGGCGCAACCTGTTCGCCGGCGAGACCCACGGCAACAACTTCGCCGAGGTAATCAATATCTATACAGCGGGCGGCGCGGCGCCCCCTGCCGACTACGAGGGTGCGCTGCGGCGCTACCTCGACGACCTCTACGCTTGCCACGCCACGCTCGACCTGCGCGGCATCGATGAGCAGCGCCCGGTCGAGATCCCGCTGACCGACCTCTATATCTCGCTGACTCTGCGCGAGCCGGTTCCGGCCACCCTGCGCGGCCCCGGCGCGGTGCGCCGCTTTATGGGGGCGCACGATCAGGCTTCGGCCGAGGGTGTCCCCGGGCTCCTGAAGGCTGGGCAGGCCGAAGAGCGCGAGCGCACGGTCGACTGGCCCGAGGCCCTGCGTGGCCACCCGCGCATCGCGGTGATCGGCAGGCCGGGTAGCGGCAAAACCACCCTGCTGCACTACACCGCCGTGCGCCTGGCCGAGATCCTCGCCCGCGATGAGAACGACCGCCTAGCCGACCTGGGCCTCGACCGGCCGCTGGTGCCGATCCTGCTGCCCCTGCGCGACCTCGGCACCTATCTGCCTGAGCACAGCGCGCGTGAGCGCAGCGGCAACAACCCGCGCCTGCTCCTCGATGGGCTGACGAGCTTTTATCAGGGCCGTAGCCTTGACCTGCCCGCCGACTTCTTCCGCCGGCTCTGCGAGGAGGGCCGAGCCATTCTGCTCCTCGACGGCCTCGACGAGGTCTCACGCACCGATGATCGCGAGATCGTCAGCGGGATCGTGCGTGAGTTTGCCCGGCGCTACCCGCGCTGCCGCTACGTCGTCACCGCGCGGGTCGCCGCCTACATTGGTGCCGCCGAGGTCGGCGCGGGCTTCACCATCTGCACGGTGGACGACCTCGCCGACGATCAGCAGCGGCGTTTCATCGCCAACTGGAGCGCCTGTGTCCACCGGCTGATGCACCCGAAGGCCAGCCACGAGACCGTGGAACGGCTGGCGACCATGTTCAACGACGGGCTCTGGAAGGCGATCCGCGAGAACCCCGGCGTCGGTCGGCTGGCACCGAACCCGCTGCTGCTCACCGTGATCGCAATCGTCTACTTTGATCGCCAGGACCTGCCCGAGAACCGCGCACAGCTCTACGAGGAGTGTGTCACCGTGCTGCTGCGCGGCGGTCGCGGCAAGGTCGATCCGTCCGGCAAGGAACGGGCGGCCCTGCTCATGAGCCTGGAGGCCCGGCGCGAGCTGCTGGCGGCAATGGCCTACCAGATGCACCTGGGCGGCGAGCAGCACAAGCTGATTGGTCGCGACGACCTGGAGCAGCGCATCGCCGCCTACCTGCGCCCGCGCTCGACGGGCGAGCGCGAGGCCGCCGACCTGGCCCGGGCCTTCCTCAAGGAGCTGCCGGTGCATATCGGCCTGCTCGACGAGGTTGAGCAGCACCGCTTCGGCTTCAGCCATCTCTCCTTCCAGGAGTTCCTGGCCGCCCGCTCCATCGCCGAGCAGCGCGAGGCGGCGTGGGACGAGCTGCTCGACCGCTACCAGGAGAGTTGGTGGCGCGAGGTGATCGTGCTCTGCGCCGGGCACCTGAGCCAGGAGCGCAGCTGGCTCTTTTTGGGGAAGCTGATTACGCGCGGCGAGACGTCCGCCGAGCGGGCCGCGGCGCTTGATCTTGCCACCACCGCCCTGCTGGAGCTGGAGCGATTCAAGGGCCAGGGGCCGATCCGCGGCCAGATCCGCGACGAAGCCCTGCGCATCCTGGAGCTGCAGCCCGACGAATCTGCCCCCGCCGCCGCCCGTGTGCGCTGCGGCGCGGTGCTGGCCCGCGTGGGCGACCCGCGCCCCGGTGTATGCGACCTGCCGCCGCCGATGGTGCAGATTGAAGGCGGGAGCTTTGTGATCGGGATGTCGGCTGAGGACGTTGCAGGCTTCACCGAGCAGTACCTGATGGAGTATCGTGCAGCTGGAAGTACTATCGACGCTGCTTTGGAGCGTCGTCTGCGCGGCTATTTTCAGGAAGGGATCAATACCGCATCGGTCGATGTTGCGCCCTTTGCGCTGGCGCGCTACCCGGTGACGAATGCGCAGATCAAGGAGTTTATCGATGCCGGTTGCTACGACCCTGCTGCGCGCTGGTGGAGCGAACCCGGCCGAGCCTGGCTGCGTGAGCCGCTCCCGCAACGCGACCCGGATGGCTGGGTGCGCCGCACCGCAAAAGACGCCCCGGAGTTCTGGGATGATCCCGATATCGGGATCGCCCGCCCAAATCACCCAGTGGTTGGCGTCAGTTGGTATGAAGCAACGGCGTTCTGTATCTGGCTCACGCGATCCCTCAATGATGGCTCTACCTACCAGCTGCCGACCGAGGCTGAGTGGGAGTACGCAGCCCGCGGTAGGGAGTGCCGCCCATACCCATGGGGTGATCCAGCGCCTGATGATACACGGGCATGTTGTGGGCGCAATGCCGACTATACCGTTGCCGTCGGCTGCTTTCCCGCAGGGGCGACGCCGGAAAGCGGGCTGCTTGATATGGCCGGGAATGTGTGGGAGTGGACGCGCAGTGAGTATCGACCCTACCCGTACCATCCCAAGGATGGGCGGGAAGACGAGTCCGAACTAGCGAAGAAATCCTTTACCGTTCGCGGTGGTGCCTGGCAGTATCTCCCGATCTACCTGCGCGCGGCCAGCCGTAACTACCGCTTGCCCGACTCCCACGACAGTAATGTAGGGTTTCGGCTTGCCCGGTACAAGGCATAGCCGATAACCGAAAGTTCCTGCGAAGCCAGTCAAGTCGGTTTTGCAGCGAGTGAATGAACCTATTCGTGAGCACTAAGCGTAGCCTTTGGCGTCCGGTATCGGCTATCGGTCTATCGGCTATCGGCTATTTCTGGAGGCGCATGTGAGCGATGATCTTGAGGCCCGCCTGACCCGCCTGCGCCGGAAGCTCGCGAACGAGACCGACCCCGAGGAGCGGGCAGATCTCGCGGCGTCGATTACAGCGATCGAGGCCCAGCAGGCTCAGGTGAGTCTGTCCGGCGCACAGATGGGCGATGTCTCCATCGGGCCAGTGGCCGGCGGCGACATTACCTCGGTCGAGCGACAGACGAAACAGACCATC
>JBAXES010000114.1:0-9515 GCA_037140315.1 Chloroflexales bacterium | reverse complement strand
CTGCTTTGCTACGACATGGCAGAGGGCGATCTCGCCAAGATCGCCGCGCGCTACCCCCTACCCACACCCTTCGCCCAGCTGCTCCACGAGATCCCCGCTGCGCGGGCCGCCGCCCGCAGGATCAGCGCCAGCCTGCGAGCGAGCCAGATCGACCAGCTGCTGCACCCGCTCAGCGAGACGGTGATCCGTGTGCTACGCTACGCCGAGATCGGGCCGGCGGGCCAGGTCGCGGCACGCTACCTGCGCGAGATCCGCCCCGCCCGCGCGCCCATCGACGGGCGCGACATACAGCGGCTCGGCGTCGCCCCAGGGCCAAACATCGGGCGACTGCTCGGCGGACTGCGCGCGGCCTATCTGGACGGCGAGGTGGCGACGCGCGAGCAGGCCGAGGGCTGGGTGCGCGAGCGGATCACATAGCGTCCCTGAAATCCAACAGAGATCGATGAGGAGCGACACCATGGATGAGACCCTGACAATGCTCAAAGAGCTGGCCGAGGCGCCGGGCGTATCCGGCCACGAAGGCGCGGTGCGCCAGGTGATGCGACGCTACATGGAGCCGCTGGGCGAGATCATGGTCGATAACCTGGGCAGCGTGATCGGCCGCAAGGTCGGCGACGCCAACGGGCCAAAGGTAATGATCGCCGGGCATCTCGACGAGATCGGATTTATGGTCACCCGCGTCACCGATGAGGGCTACCTGAAGTTCCAGACCCTGGGCGGCTGGTGGGAGCAGGTGATGCTGGCGCAGCGGGTTGAGGTCTACACCCGCTACGGGCCGCTGGTGGGCGTGATCGGCTCGAAGCCGCCGCACATCCTCTCGCCCGAGGAGCGCAACAAGGTGGTGGACCGCAAGACAATGTTTATCGACATCGGCGCGTCATCGCGGGCCGAGGCCGAGTCGTGGGGGGTGCGCCCCGGCGACGCAGTGGTGCCGGTCGGGCCCTTCGTCCAGATGCGCAACCCCGACATGCTCATGGCCAAGGCGTGGGACAACCGCTTCGGCTGCGCCCTGGTGATCGAGACGATGCGCCGGCTGGGCGAGCAGGGCCACCCGAATGTGCTCTACGGCGTGGGCACGGTGCAGGAGGAGGTCGGCCTGCGCGGAGCGGCCACCACAACCAACCTGATCGCCCCGGATATCGGCATCGCGCTCGACACCGGGATCGCCGGAGATATGCCGGGCGTAGGCCCGGACGATGCGGCGGGGAGGGTCGGCGGCGGCCCGGTGCTGCTGATCTACGACGGCTCAATGATCGCCCACACCGGCCTGCGCAACCTGGTGATCGACGTAGCCGAAGCCGAGAAGATCCCGCTGCAGTTCGACAAGATGCCGGGCGGCGGCACCGACGCCGGGCGCATGCACATCTTCGGCGGCGGGGTGCCCTCGGTCGTCCTCGGCATCGCAGTGCGCTACATCCACACCCACACGGCGATCATGCACCGGGGCGACTTCGACCAGGCCGTGGATCTGCTGGCGGCCCTGGTGCGTCGCCTCGACGCCGACATGGTGCAGAGGATCAAGGCGGGCGAGTAGATGAGGTGCCCAAACGGTCGATCCTGAAGCATGCCTTAGGCTTGGGAGTCGTCACCAGCCTCTCATCTCGCCAGTGGTGGGCCGGTGCTATACTGCCCAGAAGCGGCGCATTGTGGCACCGCGCCGTGGTATATCGTCGAGGCATCAATGTCAGACTTCCCGCGTGACAGCTCGCCGCTTGCGATAGTGCGCCTGCGCCTGCCGCTCTGGCTCGTGGCGCCGCTGCTTGTCTTCACCCTGATCTTTGGTGCCGGCGGCGGGCTGCTGGCCGGCTATGTCTTCGGACGCCCGGCCAGCTGCCCCGAGTCGCCCGAGGTCTGCCAGGAGTTCACGGCCTTCTGGGAGACATGGAAGATCGCCCGCGACAACTTTGTCGACCCGAAGGCGGTCGCCCCCCAGCAGATGATCAGCGGGGCGATCAACGGCATGCTCGACACCCTGGGCGACCAGGGCCACACCCGCTACCTCAGCCCCGGCGAGGCTGCGGCGTGGGACGAGTCGCTGAGCGGCTCGTTCGAGGGCATCGGGGCCTACATCGATGTGCGCGATGGCCAGACAGTGATCGTCAGCCCGATCGAGGGGTCGCCGGCCGAGCAGGCCGGGCTCAAGCCGGGCGACGCCATCCTGATGGTAGACGGCATCTCGACCGAGGGCTGGAATGTTGAGCAGCTCTCGTCGAAGGTGCGCGGGCCGGCCGGCACCACGGTGGTGCTGCACATCCGCCACGTTGGCACGGAGTCCCCGGTCGATGTGACGATCACGCGGGCGAAGGTGGTGGTGCCGAGCGTGAGCTGGCGCATGCTGCCCGACCAGGTGGCCCTGGTGCGGCTCAGCTCCTTCGACCATAGCTCCAGCGACCAGATCAAGCTGGCGCTCCAGGAGGCGAAGGAGAAGGGCGCGCGGGCGGTCATCCTCGACCTGCGCAATAACCCCGGCGGCCTGCTCGACGAGGCGGTGAGTATCGCCAGCCAGTTTCTGCCCGAGGGGACGACCGTGCTGCTGGAGGCAGACCGCAGCGGCGACCGCCAGCCCACCAAGACGAAGTCGGGCGGCGTGGCCCTCGACATACCCCTGGTCGTGCTCGTGAACCATAACTCGGCCAGCTCGTCGGAGATCCTCTCCGGGGCGCTGCAGGACGCCGGCCGGGCCACCCTGGTGGGCGCGGCGACCTACGGCACCGGCACGGTGCTCACGCCCTACCGGATCGGCGGCGGCGGCCGGCTGCTGCTGGGCACCCAGCAGTGGCTCACCCCCGATGGCCGACTGATCCGCGGCCAGGGCATCGCCCCCGACGTGAAGATCGACCTGCCAGATAGCGTCGCGACGCTCTCGCCGGCGGAGGCGGGCACCCTCGACGCCGCCCAGCTCCAGAGCAGCTCCGATCTCCAGCTTGTCCGCGCCATCGAGCTGGCATCGAAGGCGGCCAGCCGGTAAGACAAGGTTACAGGGAACTGGGAACAGGGAACAGAAATACCGCCGCTGAAACCTTGTCTAAATGCGCTTTATGATAGGGGCGGCGGGTGGAGAGGCCACCCACCGCCCCTATGATGATTCTTGAGGGCATGGCACCTGAGGCGGACTCTTCCCAGTACGATATAATGTCGGGGGCGACGGAACCAGATCATCATTGCTCTCCGGAGGTAGGCCCATATGCAGCAGGCAGATCGCGAGGCCCTGCGCGCCCTGGTCGGCGGCCATCGCCAGGCCGCCCTGGGCACCCTCGTCGACGGCTCGCCCTTCCTCTCGATGGTGCTCTACGCCATCGAGCGCAGGGAAGGTGCCGCGCCAGCCATCCTCATCCACGTCAGCCGGCTCGCCCCCCACACCCGCCAGCTGCTCGCCGACCCGCGGGCCTCGCTGATGGTGATGCAGCCGGATGTTGACGCCGACGACCCCCAGGCCCTGCCGAGGGTCACATTCCAGGTGACCGCCGGCGTGATCCACGTCGATGGGCAGGACTTCGCCACGGCGCGGGCCAGCTACCTCGATCGGCTGCCGCAGCAGGAGTACCTCTTCGGCTTCCCCGACTTTCTGCTGGTGCGGCTCAGCCCCAGCCAGGCCCGCTATGTCGGCGGCTTCGCCAGCGCCTTTAGCCTCAACGCGGCGCAGGTGGCCGAGGTGCTTGGTTGAGAGCGTATCCGGGCCTTTAGGGCGCAGGAGCGTATATGCAAGAGCCCCTGGCGATCAGCCTGGATGATGTGCGCGCGGCGGCCGAGCAGCTGCGCGGCGTCGCCCACCGCACGCCGGTCTACACCAGCCGCACCCTCGACGCCCTGGCCGGGCGCGCGCTGTTCTTAAAGTGCGAGAGCTTCCAGCGCGGCGGGGCCTTCAAGTTCCGCGGGGCCTACAACGCGATCAGCCGGCTGGGCGCGCGCGCGCGCGCGGCGGGGGTGGTGGCCTTCAGCAGCGGGAACCACGCCCAGGGCGTGGCCCTGGCCGCCCAGATCCTCGGCGTCCCGGCGGTGATCTGCATGCCCGACGACGCCCCGCCGGTGAAGCTGGCGGCCACCCGGGGCTACGGCGCCGAGGTGGTGATCTACGCGCGGGCCACGGACGACCGCGAGGCCTTCGCCCGCGCTATCGCGGTCGAGCGCGGCATGACCCTCATCCCGCCCTACGACCACCCGCATGTGATGGCCGGGCAGGGCACGGCCGCCGCAGAGCTGCTTGAGGACGTGCCCGATCTCGACGCCCTGCTGGCGCCGGTGGGCGGCGGCGGGCTGATCGGCGGCTGCGCGGTGGCCGCCCGCGGGCTGCGCCCGCAGATCCGCATCTTCGGCGTGGAGACCGAGGGCGCCGATGACGTGCGCCAGTCGCTGGAGCGCGGCGAGCGGGTGAGCATCCCCCCGCCGACAACTATCGCCGACGGCATCCGCACCCTCGCGCCCGGTCGCCTGACCTTCCCGATCATCCAGCGCCACGTCGAGCGGGTGCTGGTGGTGAGCGACGATGCGGTGCTGGCGGCCCTGCGCCTGCTCCTGCTGCGCCTCAAGCTGGTGGTCGAGCCCACCGGGGCCGTGGCCCTCGCCGCCGCCCTCGGCGGCCTGCTCCCCGCCGAGTGCCGACGGGTCGGTGTGATCATCAGCGGTGGGAACCTCGACCCCGCACTGCTGGCGCGGCTGTTGAATGTTGAATGTTGAATGTCGGGCATTCAACATTCAACATTCAACATTCCTTCTTGACAGCTGTGCTACAATGTTGATTGACCAGTCAATCAACAATAAGTACGGAGCAGCTATGCGGCCCCGCTGGCACAAAGTCTTCCGCGACCTACGCTCAAGCCCAACCCGGACGGTCATGGTGGTGCTCTCGATCGCCATCGGCGTCTTCGCCTTCGGCTCAATCCTGGCCACGCGCACGATCATCATCGAGCAGCTGCACACCAGCTACCTGGCAATCAACCCGTCGAGCGCGTCGATCACCACCGACCCGTTTGACGACGACCTCGTGGACGCGGTGCGACGCGTGCCGGGGGTGGCCCAGGCCCAGGGCGTGCGGGCAGTGAGCGCGCGCATCGCCACCGGCCCCCAACAGTGGCAGGACACCAAGCTCTTCGTGCTGCCCGACGGCGGCGTGCGCGAGATCGGCACCGTGAAGCCCTGGCGGGGCGCATGGCCGCCGCCCAAGAACGCGGTGCTGATCGAGCGGGCCTCGCTGGGCAAGATCAAAGCCGCCGTCGGCGACACCGTGCGCCTGGAGATCGCCGGCCAGGACCCCCGCGACATCCTGATCGCCGGGCTGACCTACGACCTGAGCGTGCCCCCGGCGGTGATCGCCGGCCAGGCCGACGGCTACATCAGCTTCGACACCCTAGTCTGGCTGGGCGGCCCGCGCAGCTACAACCAGATCCAGTTTGTGGTCAGCGCGGGCCGCAGCGATGTGGCCCACATCCAGGCCGTCGCCGACGAGGTCGGGCGGGTGATCGAGCGCAGCGGGCGCACGATCATCAACACCGACGTGCCCAACCCGCCGCTCCAGCACCCGGTCGAGGTCGTCCTGCCCACCGTCCTCTTCATCCTGACCTCGCTGGGATTCCTCTCCCTGCTGATCAGCGGCTTCCTGATCATCAACACGATCAGCGCGATCCTGACCCAGCAGACCCGCCAGATCGGCATTATGAAGGCGATCGGGGCCCGGGCCGACCAGATCGCCGGGCTCTACTTCGCCCTCTCGGCGGGATTCGGGGCGCTGGCCCTGTTCTTCGCCGTGCCGCTAGGCGTCCTCGGGGCCTATGGGATGACCAGCTTCCTCAGCAGCCAGTTCAACGTCGATATTGTGAACTTCCGCTTCCCGCTATCGGTGGTGGGCCTACAGGCACTCGCCGCCTTGATCGTGCCCATGATCACCGCGGTCGTGCCTATCCGCAGCGTGGCCAACCGACCGGCCCGCGAGGCCCTGAGCGGCGAGACCGCCGCGCCCCCGGAGCACAGCCCGGTCGACTACCTGCTTGGGCGGATCAGCAGCATCTCCCGACCGACGCGCCTGGCCCTGCGCAACACCTTCCGCCGCCGCAGTCGCCTGGTGCGCACCCTAATCGCCCTGGCCCTCGGCGGCGGCGTCTTCATCACCGTGATGACCCTGCGCGTCTCGCTCTTCACCACCCTGGACGAGAGCATCGCCTCGCAGCACTACGATGTGGAGGTGCAGTTTAGCCGAACCTACCGCGACAGCCTGGCCAACCAGGCAGTGCTAGACGTGCCGGGGGTGACCGGCGTGGAGAGCCTGCTGCGCAACACGGCCTTCCCGGTCCAGGCCGACGGCACCACCAACGAGGGCCTGAACCTGCGAGCCATCCCCGCCAACACAAGCATGTTCGCCCCGCGCGTCATCAGCGGTCGCTGGCTGCTGCCCGAAGATAACCGGGCCGTCGTCATCACCAGCAACTATCTGACGAAGGCGCCGACAGCCCGCGTGGGCGACGAGATCACCCTGCAGATCAACGGCAACGACTACCGCTGGCGGATCGTCGGCTTTATCGAAGAGCTGATCCCGCCGACTAGCCCGGCCTGGGCCTACGTGACCATCGACGCCTACACCCAGGCCCTGGGCGGTGTGGGCCGCACCGACACCTTGCGGGTCAGCACGGAAGGCCACGACGCGGTCAGCCACGCCGCCATGTCGGAGGCCCTGGAGCAGCAGCTGAGCGCCGACGGCTTCGCGCTGCGGCTGATCCACACCCGCACCGAGGACCGCAACATCCTCAGCGAGCGCTTCAACGTACTCACGGGAATTCTGACGATCATGTCGATGATCATCGGCACGGTGGGCGGGCTGGGCCTGGCCGGGACGATGAGTATCAATGTGCTGGAGCGCACCCGTGAGATCGGGGTGATGCGCGCGATCGGGGCCTCGGACGAGGCCGTGCAGCAGATCGTGCTCAGCGAGGGGCTGGTGATCGGGGGCATAGCCTGGCTGATCAGCACGATCATCTCGGTGCCCATGAGCATTGGCATGTGCTACGCCTTCGGCATGGCCCTGCTAAACACGCCGCTGAGCTGGGTCTACTCGCTGTCGGGGGTGGCCATGTGGCTCGGCATCGTCCTGCTGATCGCCACGGTGGCCAGCATCCTGCCGGCCCGCTCGGCCTCGCGGCTCACCGTGCGGGAAGTCCTGGCGTACGAGTAAATTCTCATATACGTGTGGCAGCGCGCCTATAGCGCGCTGCCACACGTATATGAAGAGTCTTAGAGGAATGTGCGATGACCGCAGTATCAACCGGCAAGGCCCTGATCAGCCTGAACAATGTGATCAAGCAGTACGAGACGGCCGCCGGCGCCTACACGGCCCTGCGCGGGATCAACCTGCGCATCGACCGCGGCGAGTTTGTGGCGATCGTGGGCAAGTCGGGCAGCGGCAAGTCCACCCTGATCAACATGATCACCGGCATCGACCGCTCGACCTCGGGCGTGGTGCAGGTGGCCGGGGTGGACCTCGGCGGCCTAAGCGAGGGCAAGCTGGCGGTGTGGCGCGGGCGCACCATCGGCATCATCTTCCAGTTCTTCCAGCTGCTGCCGACCCTGACGGTGGCCGAGAACGTGATGCTGCCCATGGACTTCTGCAACGTCGGCACCGCGCGCGAGCGCCGCGAGCGGGCCGCCGCACTGCTGGAGCGGCTGGACATGAGCGAGCAGGCCAACAAGCTGCCGTCGGCGCTCTCGGGCGGCCAGCAGCAGCGTGTGGCCATCGCCCGCGCCCTGGCCAACGACCCGCCCATGCTGGTGGCCGACGAGCCGACCGGCAACCTGGACTCGCGCACCGCCGACTCGATCTTCCAGCTCTTCGAGCAGCTGGCCGAGCAGGGCAAGACGGTGGTGATGGTGACGCACGACAACGACCTGGCCCAGCGCGCCGGCCGCGCCGTGGTGGTCACCGACGGACAGATCGTCGAGGCACCCGCCGCATGACGCGGCGGCGTATATATTGGAAACATCAACATGCGTAAGATTATCTTCTCGATCATCGTGATCGCCCTGATCGTCGGCGGCGGATTCTTCACCTTCAGCGGCGGCCTGCCGGGCCGGGCCGCGACCCCCGTGCCCACCATGCCGGCGCAGATGGAGGCCCAGGCGGTGGTGGCCGACGCCAAGGTGCTGCCCGCCGCCGATGTCACCCTGTCGTTCGACCGGGCGGGCACGGTGGGCGCCATCCTGGTGAAGGAGGGCGACAGCGTGCAGGCCGGGCAGCCCCTGGCCCGGCTCGACACGCGCGCCCTAGAGCTGCGCGTGAAGCAGGCCCAGGTGAGCCTCGACCAGGCCCAGGCCCGCTACGAGCAGATCGCCGCCGGGGCGACCGTGCTGCTGATCAGTGACGCGGGCATGCCGCTGATCAACGACCCGGGTTACCGGCTGGTGTCCGGATGTGTGGCCGCCGGGCTGCCGGTGAGTTGCCTGCCGGGACCCTCGGCGGTGACGACCGCGCTGGCGGTCTCCGGGCTTCGCTGCGACCGGTTCTGCTTCGAGGGATTCCCGCCGCGGCGGCGGACCGCACGCCGCTCCTGGTTCGCCGGGCTGTCCGGTGAACCGCGCACGGTGGTGTTCTTCGAGTCCCCGCGGCGGCTGGCGGACTGCCTGCACGACGCCGCCGGCGAACTGGGCGATGAGCGTCGCGCCGTGGTGTGCCGTGAGCTGACCAAGGTGCACGAGGAGATTCGCCGCGGCACGCTGGCAGAGTTGGCCGACTGGGCCGACCATGGCGTTCTGGGTGAGATCACCGTCGTGCTGGCCGGTGCGGAGCCGTCGGTGGATCTGCAATCCCTTGTCGCCCAGGTTGATTCGCTGATCGAAGGTGGCATGCGCGTGAAGGACGCCTGCGCCCTGGCGGTCGGACAGAGTCCCGGTGCACCGTCGCGGCGCGAACTCTACGAGGCGGTACTGCGCTCACGATCCGGGTGAATGATCGGTGCGGCTTTGTCCAGGCACTCCTGCCACTCGGCATCGGGTTCGGAGTCCGCGGTGATGCCGCCGCCCACGCCCAGCACGGCTCGAGACCGCGAATCGAACTCCACGGTGCGGATCGCGACGTTGAGTTCCATGCCGCTGACCGGTGACGCCATGCCGATCGTGCCGCAGTAGATGCCGCGACGGTGCGGCTCCCACCGTGACAGCAGTTGGCGCGCTCGGGCTTTGGGTGTCCCGGTGACCGAGGCGGGCGGGAACGTCGCCTCCAGCAGGCTCCGCGTGCTCACCGCGGTGTCGACCCTGGCCGTCACGGTCGACACCAGATGCCACACCCCCGGGGCTGGACGCACCGCCAGTAGCTCGGGCACCGTCACCGACCCGGTCCGTGCGACATGGCCCAGATCGTTCCGGACCAGGTCGACGATCATGATGTTCTCCGCGACGTCCTTCGCCGACGCCAGCAGGTGCGCGGAAGGGGCGTGCTGCGGCAGGGTGCCCTTGATCGGGCTGGAGGTCACCTCGTCGCCCCTCCGGCGCAGGAACAGTTCCGGCGACAGCGACGCCACCGCGCCCCAGTCACCCGC
>JBAXES010000113.1:0-9520 GCA_037140315.1 Chloroflexales bacterium | reverse complement strand
GAGCGTGGCCCAGCAGGAGATCGCGCAGCAGGTGCGCAGCGCCTACCCCGGCGCGGCGGTCAATGTGCCGACACCGGCGATCTCCTACCAGGTGCTGGACGCCGCCACCGACCAGGGTGTCTTGGAGCCGGTGCTCACCTTCAGCGGCATCGAGGTCGTCACCACCGACGGGCAGACCATCAGCCTGAACGACATCACCGAGCCGCTGGCGCAGAGCGGGACGAGCGGATTCCCCAGCGTGAGCATCACCGCGCCGGCCGACGGCAGCGCGCTCAGCCCGGGCGACACCGTCACCTTCACCGGCCAGATCAGCGCCGGCGCGGCCCCCTACCCCTACACCTACCAGTGGCTCCGCGACGATGGCAAGGCGCTCAGCATCCCGACCGAGATCAAGGCGGACGGGGGGGTCCAGCTGAAGACAAGCGATCTGCAGGGGACGGGGAGAGCGAGCCTGCCCAGCCCGCTGAGCGTGATCTTGCGCGTCACCGACTCCGAGGGCGCCGTCCGCGAGGCGCGGGTGAGCCTGTCCTTGAAGGTCGCCTCGCCGATCGCCTACCTGCCGCTGATCGTCACAGCTGGCACCGGCGCGGCCCTGCGCGCCGCAGCGCCCGCAGCCGGACTCGACCAGGTTGGCTACACCTTCGGCGTCGAGGCGAACTGGGACTACCCGCCGGCGGGCGCGGGCGGGCCCGACCTCCCGGGGGTGATCCCCGACGCCACTAGTTTCCGCAGCGGTATGACGGACTACGGCTACAGCTCGCGCTTCTACTGGACGAATAGCCTGGCATGGGAGCGTGACTGGCGCGATTGCGGCCTGGGCGGCGGCGACTGTAGCACCGGGGTCGACCGGGCCGACTTCGTCTTCTACTCGGGCCACGGCGGCGCCGGCGGGCTCGCCTTGGCCTCAAACAAGGATAACACCTGGTTCGATGGCAGCAATGCGCGCTACCAGACCCTGCGCTGGGCCGGCTTCTCGTCGTGCCAGACCCTGCGCGTGCAGGGCTACGCCGCGCCCACCGAGCCGATCCGCCACTGGTTCAACGCCTTCCAGGGCGCGCACCTGCTCATGGGCTTCAATAGTAATATGGCCGACATCTCCTTTGGGGGGCGGCTGGTAGACAATATGCGTATGCCGAGCTTCTTTGGGCTTCCACTCCCGTGGACCCAGATGACGATCGCCCAGGCCTGGGTGACGACGGCCTTTGAGCTGAGCGCCGGGAAGCCGGCCTACATCTACGCCCTCGGCGGCAATGGGGCCAACCCGGAAGCCGACAAGCTGCCCCTGCCGGGCGATGCCATGCCGCCGCGCCCGCTGCCTGTGGTGTCCTACCACTGGGTCTGGTGGAACTCCTAGTACTCTGTCCATCTTCATTTGATGGATAATAAAGAGGTTTTTTGTGGAGAGGGACAAGCCCTCTCCACGCCTCTCCCAACCCGGCATAGAAGCTCGGACAGCGCGTTCGCATCACCTCGCTCGCCCTCAGACGGTGCCGAGCAGGCCCTGCGGGCGGAAGCGGATCAGCAGCAGCAGCACGACGCCATAGATCAGATAGCGGTAGTCGGCGAATCCGCGCAGCGCCTCCGGCAGCGCGATCAGGGCCATGGCCCCGATGATCGCGCCCGTCACATTGCCCAGCCCGCCGAGGATCACCATGGTTAGCGCCAGCGACGAGATCGTGGCGCTGAAGGTCTCGTGGTTGATGTAGGAGTACATGTGCGCGGTGAACGCCCCGCTGACCCCGGCGATAAACCCGCTGACCGCGAACGCCAGCGCCTTGTAGCGGTTCAGGCTGATGCCGTAGGACTGAGCGGCGACCTCGTCCTCGCGGATGGCGCGCAGGGTTCGCCCGAGGTGTGAGCTGAGCAGCCGGGTCTGGAAGAGCGCCAGCGCCAGCAGCAGCCCGAGCGCCATCCAGTAGACCGACCGGTTGCTGACGATCGCGTGGCCGCCGAGCGCGAGCGGCGGGATGTTGGTCAGGCCGAGCGGGCCGCGGGTGAGATCGCCGCCGTTGAGGATGCCGAGGCTGATGATCTGGCCGATCCCGAGCGTCGCGATGACCATATAGTTGCCGCGCAGCCGGAACACCGGGTAGATCAGCAGCACGCCCAGCAGCGCGGTGATCACACCGGCGGCGAGCAGCGCTAGGTCGACCGGCACGCCCCAGTCGAGCGCCAGCAGCGCCGAGGCGTAGCCGCCGATCGCGAGCAGCCCGGCGTGGCCGATCGAGATCTGGCCGGTCGTCCCGGCCACCAGGGTCAGGCTGATCGCTAGCATGCCGAAAAGCCAGGCGTTGATCAAGATCTGGAGCACGTAGGGGTTGCTGACGACGAGCGGCAGCGCCAGCGCGGCGATGACTAGCGCCGCGATCAGCCAGCGCGGCAGCCGCACGGGTCGGCTGGCAGCCACAAATGTGCCCGTGAGCGGCTCGGGCGGCAGCTGCCGACGCCCGGAGAAGATTCCGTTCGGGCGCAGCACCAGCACGGCCAGCAGGATGACGAAGGCGAACAGGTTGCGGTAGCTCGCCCCGAAGAGTCCGACGCCATAGCTCTCGATCAGGCCGAGCAGCAGGCTGCCGATGATCGCGCCGGGTATGTTGCCCAGCCCGCCGATCAGCCCCGCGACCAGCCCCTTGATCCCGGCCTGGTAGCCCATCGTCGGATAGACGCTGTTGAAGTACATCCCGACCAGCACGCCGCTCACGCCGCCCAGCGCCGACGCGATCGCGAAGACCGTCTGGCTGACCCGGTTGACGTCCACGCCCATCTGCTGGGCCGCGTCCCGGTCCTGGGCGGTGGCGCGCACCGCCCAGCCGAGCCGGCTGTAGCGCAGGAAGGCGTAGAGCAGTGCGCCGCTCACCAGCACGATCGCGGCGATCAGCAGATCCAGCGCGCCGATCGTCGTGCCGCCCACCGGGATGCGCAAGGGCGGCAGCGGGCTGGGGAACGCCTGGGTCTTGGGGCCGAAGATGATCTGGCTGCCCTGGTCGAGGATGAGGCCGACCCCGATCGTCGCCAGCAGCGGGGCGAGGTGCGCCGATCCCTGGAGCGGGCGCAGCGCGCAGCGCTCGATCAGCAGGCCCAGCCCGGCGCACGCCGCCGCGACGATCAGCATGGTCAGCGCGAGCGGCAGCGCCAGCCGGGTGATGCAGATCCACCCGACATAGGCGCCGACCATGTAGACGGAGCCGTGGGCGAAGTTGATCAGCCGTGCGGCGCCGAAGATCAGCGCCAGGCCCACCGCCAGCAGCGCGTAGATGTTGCCGATCACCAGGCCGTTGACCGTCTGGTCGATGAAGAAAGCCATGTCGTCCTTGATTTTCATCCGCCGCCGAGGTAGGCGTCGCGGATCTGCGGGTTGTGCAGCAGCTCGCGCGCGGGGCCGGACAGCGCGATCCGGCCGGCCTGCAGCACGTAGCCGTAGTCGGCGATCCGCAGGGCCAGGCTGGCGTTCTGCTCGACCATAAAGATCGTCACGCCCTGCTGGTTGATCGTCTGGATCAGCTCGAGCACCCGGTCGACGTACAGCGGCGAGAGCCCCATCGTCGGCTCGTCCATGCAGAGCAGGCGCGGTCGGCCCATCAGCGCGCGGGCCATCGCGACCATCTGCTGCTCGCCGCCCGAGAGCGTGCCGGCCCGCTGGCCGAGCCGCTCGCGCAGGCGCGGGAAGAGCTCGAGCACCCGCTCGTAGTCCGCGCCGATTGCCGCCCGGTCGCTGCGGCTGTAGGCGCCCATCAGCAGGTTCTCGCGCACCGTCATCGCGCCGAAGAGCCGGCGCGCCTCCGGCACCGAGCCGACGCCGCGGCGGATGATCTGCGGCGTCGGCAGGCCACTGATCGGCTGGCCGTCCAGGCGAATCACGCCGGAGCGGGGCTTCAGCAGCCCGAGGATGACCTTCATCGTCGTCGATTTGCCGCTGGCGTTCCCGCCGAGCAGGCAGACGATCTGCCCCTGCCCGACCGACAGGCTCAGGTCGAAGTGGACCTGCACCGGCCCATAGAACGTGTTGATCTGCGCGATCTCTAGCAGCGGTGTGCTCACGCGGCGCCTCCAGACTCGACGGCGTGGCCGATCGTGCTGTGCCCCAGGTAGGCCTCGATGACCGCCGGGTCGGCCCGGACGGCATCGGGCGGGCCCTCGGCGATCTTGCGCCCGTCGTCCAGCACCACCACCCGGTCGGAGAGCCGCATCACCAGCGACAGCTTGTGCTCGATCAGCAGGATCGTCATGCCGCGCCGCCGGATGCCAGAGATAACATCGAGCATCTCGGTCGTCTCGGTCGGGTTCATGCCGGCCGTCGGCTCGTCGAGCAGGAGCAGGCGCGGGCGCAGGGCGAGCGCCCGGGCGATCTCAAGGCGGCGGCGGTTCGCGTACGAGAGGCGGTAGGCCGGCTCGTCGATCTGCGGGAGCAGCCGCTCGCCGAACAGCGCCAGGATCTCCCGCGCCTCTGCGCGCAGCGCGCGCTCCTCGGCGGCGACCGCCGGCGGGCGCAGCAGCGCCAGCAGCAGCTCGGCCAGCGGCCCGGCCAGCGGCAGCGGCGGGCGGACGGCCCTCAGCCGGGTGTGCGCGCCGATCATAACGTTGTCGAGCACGCTCAGGTTGCCGAAGACGCGCCCGTGCTGGAAGGTGCGCGCCATCCCGCGCGCGGCCGCCAGCTCCGGCCCGCGCCCGGCGATCGGCTGGCCGTCCAGCAGGATCGCGCCGGCGTCCGGTCGATCCAGCCCGGTGATCAGGTTAAACAGCGTCGTCTTCCCGGCCCCGTTCGGCCCGATCACGCTCACCGTCTCGCCCCCGGCGACCGACAGATCCAGGTGGTCGACGGCGATGATGCCGCCGAAGCTGCGGGTCAGGCTGTGGATCGCAAGCAAAACTCACCTACCGGTGGGGGTGTGGGGGCGGCGCAGCCGCCCCCACAGTATTTTTTTGTTGGGTTTGGGCGGCTTCGCCGCCCAAACCCAACAAAAAGCAGGTTTGAGAACGAGCCGACTACTTCGCCGGCTTGCCGTCCCACACGACGAACTGGCCGCCCTTGATCACTAGCTTGGTCAGCGTCGGGTTCGAGATGCGGCGGTCGGCGTTGAATGACACCCTGCCATAGATCACGGTCGACACGTCCTTGATCTGGCTGAGCGCGTCGTGGATGCCCTTCCGGTCGGCCCCGCCCTTCTCGATCGCCGCCGCGATGATCTTGATGGCGTCGTAGGCGATGGCCGCGAACAGGTCAGGGTCCTCATTGTACTTCGCTTTGTACGCCTTAACGAAGGACTGAACCTCTGGCCGGGGATCGGCGGGGAAGAACTCGGACGACGTGTAGACCCCCTCGACCGCCTTCCCGCCGAGCGTGATGAACTCCGGCGAGTAGGCCGCGGCATCGGCGACGATCGGGTAGGTCAGGCCCTGCGCCTGGAGCTGCTGGGCGATCAGCGCCGCGTCGTTGTAGTAGGAGATCAGCACCACCCCGTCGGGGTTCGCGCTCTTGATGTTGGTCAGCGCCGAGCGGAAGTCCTTCTCGTCGGCCAGGTAGGCCTCATTCGCCACCACCTCCGCGCCGTCCGCCTTGACGCGCTGCGCGAACAGGTCGTAGGTCGCCTTCCCCCAGTCGGTGTTCAGGTAGAGCACCGCGATCTTCTTCAGGCCGAGGTCCTTGACGGCGTAGTCCGCCAGCGCCGGGGCGTCGTCCTTCTGGGTCGTCGAGTTGCTCCACATATAGTCGCCGCCCAGGGTGAACTTGGGGTGCGAGTTCGTGAAGCCGAACTGGGTCAGCCCGGCGCGCTGGTAGAGCGGCGAGGCGGCCATCGAGGCGGTGCTGCTGAAGTCGCCCAGCTCAGCGACGATCCGCGGGTCGGCGATGAACTTCTGGGCGACGACCACCGACTGCTTCGGGTCGCTCTGGCTGTCCTGGAAGTCGTACTGGAGCTGGCGCCCGCTGATCCCGCCCGCGCCGTTGATCTCGGCGAGCGCGAGGTCGAAGCCTTTCTTCCATTGCGCGCCGTACTGCGCGGCATCGCCGGTGAGCGGGCCGCTGACCCCGAGCCAGATCGGCTCGGACGAGGATGGCGTGGCCTGCCCGGCGGCGGCCGGCTGGGGAGCATTTGTCGGCTGGCTGGCGGTCGGCGCGCCGCAGGCCGCCATAAAGGCAATAGTCAGGGCGACCGCGCCCATCTGAGCGAGTTGTCGGCGAAGCGTTGTGGACATCGTAGTGAGGCTCCTCTCTGTCATTGGTCGGCGACGGATCGTCGCCGTGCTGATCCCCGCGAACTGAACCATATGGCGTGCGTATTGTAACGTATACCGTCATGAGGTCAATTAATTAAGTCTATTTACTTAACTTATTTTATCTCAAGCCGCGATTCCACCTCATCCTACCTGATCTCGCTCTACTGCTCGCTGGCGGTGCTGACCGAGGACGCCCTGGCCGTGCTCGAGAATGTGGAGGTCACCAAGTACCATGACTACCGCGACACCTACGACGACCGGGCGACGGCGCAGCCCTTTGGCCTGCCGGGCGCGGGCGAACTGCGCGATCTCCTGGCCGGGATCGACCTTGGCTACGCGCGCGGCCCGGTATCGGCCACCCCCGCCGCACCCGGCACCGACCCGCGCTTCTACTTCCTCGGCCCGGCTGGGGCCGCGACCGGGTCGGCGCCCGCCACCCAGAAGCCGCAGGCGGTGATCGACGTCATACCGCAGAAGTGACGCTATGCGCTGCCGCCTGCCGGAGGATGGTACAATACACAACGCAGCGCGATGCGATGAGGCGTCACGCCTAGCGCCACAGGAGTGACCATGCTCAGCATCGATCAGATCATTGAACATATGGAGCGCGCGATCGCGCAGGGCCGGCTGGAGGGGCGGCGCGACGAGCTGCGGCAGCTCCAGTACGCCGCCGGAATGCTCATGCGCGCGGCCGAGGGCGGCGGCGACAAAGACAGCGCGCGGCGCTTCCGGCTGGTGGCTGCCCAGGCCGCCAACATGCAGGAAGAGCTGGGATAATGTTGAATGTCGAATGCAGAATGCTGAATGGCAGCATCCGGCATTCAACATTCAACATTCAACATTACATATGACCCTACCCGTCACCCTCGCAGACATCCAGGCGGCGCGGCGCACCCTGCGCAACCGGATCATCGCCACGCCGCTCCTGCCCGCCGCGCGGCTCTCGGCAGAGCTCGGCGCGAACATCTGGTACAAGGCCGAGAACACCCAGCACAGCGGCTCGTTCAAGATCCGCGGGGCCTACAACACCATCGCGCACCTGAGCGACGCCGAGCGGGCCTGCGGGGTGATCGCCCCCTCGGCCGGCAACCACGCCCAGGGTGTGGCCATGGCCGCCCAGCTCACTGGCGTGCGGGCCACCATCGTGATGCCCGAGCGCGCCCCGCTCACCAAGGTCGTGGCTACGCGCCGGCTGGGCGCCGAGGTGATCCTGCACGGGGCCAGCTTCGACGACGCCGTGGCGCACGCCCGCGAGCTCCAGCAGGCTCGTGGGCTGACCTACCTGCACGCGTTTGACCACCCACAGGTGATCGCTGGCCAGGGCACGATCGGCCTGGAGCTGGTCGAGGACCTGCCCGAGTTTCACCTGCTGGTGGTGCCGATCGGCGGCGGCGGCCTGATCGGCGGGATCGCCATCGCGGTCAAGGCGCTCTGCCCCGACGTGCGCATCATCGGCGTGCAGGCCGCCGGCTGCGCCCCGGTGCCCGGCTCCCTGGCCGCCGGCCAGCCCGTCACCGCCAGCGCGGCCAACACCATCGCCGACGGCATCGCCGTGAAGCGCCCGGGCGACCTGACCCTGCCGATCATCCGCGCGCTGGTCGACGACGTGGTGACGGTGGAGGAGGACGAGATCGTGCTGGCGATCGCCCACGTGCTCCAGAACAGCCGGCTGGTGGTCGAGGGCGCGGGCGCGGCCGGCGTGGCCGCCCTGATGGCCGGCAAGGTCGGGCTGCGCCCCGGCGAGACGGCGGCGACCATCCTGTGCGGCGGGAACATCGACCCGACCCTGCTGACCCGCGTGCTGCAGACGGCGATGGTGCACCAGGGGCGCTACCTGCTGCTGCGCACGATCGTCGAGGACTGGCCGGGCAACCTGGCCCGGCTGATCAGCACCGTGGCCGAGGCCGGGGCCAACATCGTCGAGGTCTTCCACCGCCGGGCCGAGTGGCACCTGCCCGTCACCAAGGTCGGCGTTGAGCTGGTGCTAGAGGTGCGCGGCGAGGATCACGCCCAGGCGGTGATCGCGCGCATGGACGCGGCGGGCTACAAGTGCCAGCGGGACGTGGCCGAGTTCTAGCGGGGGTTTGGGGGCTGCGGCCCCCGAGAAATCTTATTCTTTACGTTCGGAGGGGCTTCGCCCCTCCGAGCCTCCCCGGCGAGGGGATATACACACTATGTGGTTCCAGCGTCTGCGCCAGTTTCGCGGGGTGGAGTTCCAGCTGCTCGTGACGGTGCTCCTGTTCTTTGCGGCGGGCTACCTGCTGGTGGTAACAGCGACGCAGCAGCAGAAGTTTGTGGCCACGGTGCCGGGGGTGCTGAGCATCCTCTGGCCATCGACGCTGCCGCTGCTGCTCTTCATCGGCATCTCGGTCGGCCTCAGCTTCCTCAGCCCCGACGCCGACCAGGTGCTGCTGCCGCTGGTGGCATTGCTGGCCGGGCTGAGCCTGATGCTCACGGCGCGGCTCGACCCGAGCCTGAACGCGCTCTACGGCGACACCTACGCCGGCGTGGCGGCCAAGCAGTCGCTGTGGGTGACGATCGGGGTCGCCGTGCTGGCCCTGATGCTGTTCGTGCCCTGGGACCGCATCTTCATCAGGTCGCTGCGGCTCTCGCTGGTCGACTTCCTCGACCACTACCGCTACATCTGGCTGACGGTCGGCCTGCTGCTGATCTTCGCCACCTTCGTGTTCGGCGTCGACCCGAACGGCAGCGGGGTGAAGGTCTGGTTTAACTTCGGGGCCTTCCTGTTCCAGCCCTCAGAGCTGCTGAAGATCATCCTGGTGATCTTCATGGCCTCGTACCTGAACGAGCACCGCGAGGTGGTGGCCGCCGGGTATCGGCTCGGCCCGCTGACCCTGCCGCCGCTGCCCTTCCTGGTGCCGATCATAGGCATGTGGGGCATCGCGATGGCGACGATCGTCTTCCAGCGCGACCTGGGGGCGGCGCTGCTGCTCTTCGGGGTGTTCCTGGCCATGCTCTACACCGCCACCGGGCGGGCGCTGTACGTGCTGGCGGGCGCGCTGGCCTTCTCGGTGGGGGCCTACGTGCTCTATAAGCTCCTGCCGGTGGTGTCGCTGCGCGTGGAGATCTGGCTGAACCCGTGGTCGGTGGCCCAGGGCTACGGCTACCAGATCGTGCAGGCGATCTACGCCCTCTCCTCGGGGGGGATCTTCGGGGCCGGGCTGGGCATGGGCGTGCCGGCGATCGTCCCGGCGATCCACACCGACTTCATCTTCACGGCGGTGGGCGAGGAGATGGGCCTGGCGGGCACCCTGGCCGTGCTGATCGCCTACGTGCTGCTGATCTT
>JBAXES010000112.1:0-9530 GCA_037140315.1 Chloroflexales bacterium | reverse complement strand
GCCCCTCAGCATTCAGCATTCAGCATTCAACATTTAGCATTCAGCATTCAACATTCAACATTGCCGTCTCCGGCGTTACCGTGCGCTACGGCGACCACGAGGCGCTGTACCGGCTGAGCCTGGGGGCGCGCCCGGGCGAGCTGCTGGCCCTGATGGGGCGTAACGGCAGCGGCAAGAGCACCCTGCTCAAGGCCCTGGTCGGCCTGGCCCGCCTGAGCGAGGGGCGGATCAGCATCGGCGGACGCGACATCGCCCGCACGCCCACCGAGGAGCTGGCCCGCAGCGTCGGCTATGTGCCGCAGGACCCGCGCAGTATACTCTACCACGACACCCTGCGTGAGGAGCTGGAGTTTACGCTGCGGGCGAGGGGCCAGGCGGCGAGAGATACGATACGGGATGTGCTCACCTCTCTGGGGATCGCGCACCTGGCCGAGGCCTACCCGCGCGCCCTGAGCGGCGGCGAGGCCCAGCGGGCGGCGCTGGCGGCCATCCTTGTGGGCGACCCGAGCGTGCTCCTGCTCGATGAGCCGACCCGCGGACTCGACTATGCGGCTAAGGCCGACCTGTCTGTGCAGCTGCGCGCCCTCTGCGCCGCCGGGCGGACGGTGATCATGGCCACCCACGACGTGGAGCTCGCCGCGTCCTGTGCCGATCGGGTGGCCCTCCTCGGCGATGGCGAGCTGGTGGTTGAGGGGCCGGCCGCCGAGGGGCTGGGCGACAGCCTGTTTTTCTCCTCGCAGATCGCCAAGCTCTTCCCCGGCAGCGGCTGGCTGACCTTGGCCGACGCCCTGCGCGGCATGGGGGGCGCAGGCCTTCAGGATGGTAGTCATTTCTATACTTGACAAATATGGTTGATTAAATTAAGATGCCGCCCATGCCTCAGCAACAGTAGGAGGGCGCACCGATGATCAGCCTACCCCAGATCCGCGCACGCGGCGACGAGATCGTCGCCGTATGGCCGCTATTCGCCGCCGGGATCGGCATGGCCGGCATATTTCGCGCCGCCAAGGCTATTAGCGAGCTGCTGCTGGTCCTCGAGAGCTCGGGGGCCATGGGCGGGACGCGCCCGAATCGCCTGTTTTTTTGACACGAAAAGGCGGGCCAGCTTAGCTGGCCCGCCTTTTCGTGTGGCTTGTTAGGCCGTCACCTCAATAAAGACCCGCACCGCACCCTCGGGCAGGCGGCCAGCCACGGCCACATATTGGTCGCCATACTTCGTGTGCAGAGCTGCCTCGGCCACCTGCGCCTCCTCGGGGCCAAGCTGTCGGGCCACCGCCGCAACCGCCGGGCCGCTCACATTTCCCACCCGGTCGCTCGGCGCCACCATCACGTTTGGGGTGGCCCTGATCCGCTTGGCCTTGCCCGCGTGGCTCTGGGTGGTCAGATACAGCCGGTCATCTACCTGTGCGAACCAGACCGTCGTGGGCACGGCGTCGCCAGATCGCTTGTGGGTCGTTAGCACCATAAACTCCGCGCCCTCCAGAGTCGCGAAGTGCGCCGCATCGGACATTGGGATCTCCTGTTATGCTAGGGGCGGGCCGCCGCTGCGGCACCCTGTATGCAGTATACCCCAGCTACCCGCTGCGCGCCCGGCGCGCCGATTATAAGGAGGGGCCTTATGCCCACCCGTGTCGCCGTTGTCCAGGACGCCCCAGTCGCCTTCGACCTTGACCGCTCGCTGGAGCGCGCCCTGGCTCTGCTGGCTAACGCCGCCGGCCAAGGGGCGCAGCTCGTCGTCTTCCCCGAGGCCTTCCTTGGCGGCTACCCCAAGGGCCTCGACTTCGCCGCCCGCGTGGGCATGCGCGGGCCGGGCGGGCGCGAGCTGTTCCGTCGCTACGCCGAGGGCGCGGTGAGTGTGCCCGGCCCGGCAACATTGGCCCTGGGCGAGGCCGCCCGCCGGCACGCGATCCACGTTGTGATCGGGGTGATCGAGCGGGACGGCGGCACGCTCTACTGCAGCGCGCTCACCTTTGGCCCCGACGGTGCCCTGCTCGGTATCCACCGCAAGACCATGCCCACCGCCATGGAGCGGCTGATCTGGGGCTTCGGCGACGGCTCAACCCTGGGGGTGATCGACACGGAGCTGGGCAGGATCGGCGCGGTGATCTGCTGGGAGAACTATATGCCTCTGCTGCGGGCAGCCATGTACGCCCAGGGCGTCCAGATCTACTGCGCGCCCACGGTGGACGACCGCGAGACATGGCTGCCCACGATGCGCCATATCGCGATGGAGGGCCGCTGCTTTGTGCTCTCGGCGTGCCAGTTCGCTACCCGGGGCGACTTCCCCGCCGATGTGGCCCCTATCCAGGGCGACGACCCGGCCACGGTGATGCTCCGCGGCGGCAGCTGCATCATCGGGCCGCTCGGTGAGGTGCTGGCCGGGCCGCACTTCGATGGGCCGGCCATCCTCAGCGCCGAGATCGACCTGGGTCAGATCGTCGGCGGCCACCTCGACCTCGATACGGTCGGCCACTACGCCCGGCCCGACCTCTTTCAGCTCACGGTGAACACTCGCCCGCAACGGGCGGTGCGCTTTGACGGATGATGGGATACGTGTTTATTCTTTACTTCTTCACATAAGAACTTGACTTTATGCCGAACTCGCAGTAGAATCTCTCTAGCAAGCTTCAGAGAAGCCATATGTATAGAGGGGTTAGCAAGATGGCACAAGATATTTTGCCCGCGACGGGTCGCGCGGGGCTGGCCGGGCAGCGGGTTGATCGGACGGCGCTGCGGGTGAACCAGGGCTTCATCGTGGGGCTGCTGGCGCTTGGGTTCGTGCTCGGCCAGCCCTGGCTGGCGGCCCTCGTGGCCGCAGTAATGATCGTCGGCACGGCGGCCCCCGGGGCGGCGCTGTTCCAGCAGATCTACCACCGCCTGCTGAAGCCGGCCGGGCTGCTCAAGCCGGACGTGCAGGCCGAGGACCCGGCGCCGCACCGCTTCGCCCAAGGACTCGGCGGCACGGTGCTAGCCCTGGGTGTGCTAGCCCTCTTCGCCGGGCAGGCCGCCCTCGGCTGGGGCTTAGTGATCGTGGTGATCGCCCTGGCGGCGATCAACCTGGCCTTCGGATTCTGCGCCGGCTGCTTTGTCTACTTCCAGCTCCAGCGGCTCCAGCGCGGGCGCTAGCCGCCGGCTATTTGCATACGGGAGTATTTTTTTATGATCGAGCGAGCGCTGATCCTGGTCGCGGTGGCGGCGGCCCTGGCCGCTGGCACCTGGCTGCTGCGGGCGTGGCAGGCCCGCCGCCTGCGCGGCCTTGAGTCCGAGCGGCCCTTCGCCGGCATCGTGCCCGCCGGTCGGCCCGCCGTGGTCGCCTTCACCCTGCCGACCTGCGTCGACTGTAAGGCCCGCCAAGTCCCGGCCCTGCGCCGACTCAGCGAGTCCTTTGGCGACCGGGTGGTCATCCAGACGCTCACGGTCTCGGAGCACCCCGACCTGGCCGACCGGCTCGGCCTAATGACCGTACCGGCCACTGCAGTGGTCGATGCCGGCGGCGTGCTGCGCCACCTCAACCAGGGCTTCGCCGATGTGGAGCGGCTGACCAGCCAGCTCGGCGCAAGGGAAAGCTGAAAGCTGTATCTATAGCTTCCGCTTTCAGCTTTCCCCCTGCGGCTCCACGAGCAGGCGGCGCATGATCTTGCCGATAAACGAGCGCGGCAGGGCCTCGCGGAACTCCACGCTGCTCGGCATCGCCGACAGGTGCAGGCGATCGCGCAGGAAGGCGAAGACCTCCTCCTCGCTCACCCGCTCCCCTGCGCGCAGCACCACAAACGCCCTGATCTCGGGCCGACCGTCGGGGCCGGGGACGCCCACCACGGCGGCGTCGACCACCTTGGGGTGCTCGTAGAGCACCTCCTCCACATCGCGCGGGTAGATGTTGTAGGCACCGGCGATGATCATCTCCTTCTTGCGCTCGATCACCTGGAAGTAGCCGTCGGCGCTCATGCGGGCCACGTCGCCGGTGCGCAGCCAGCCGTCGGGCGTCAGGGCCTCGGCCGTCTCCTCGGGGCGGCCCCAGTAGCCCTTCATCAGCTGCGGCCCGCGCACCAGCAGCTCGCCGATCTCGCCGGGGGGTAGGTTTGCGCCACTGTGCAGATCAACGACCCGGGCCTCGGTGTTGGGCAGGGGCAGGCCGATGTAGCCCGCGCGCCGCTCGCCAAAGAGCGGGTTGGCGTGGGTGGCCGGGCCGGCCTCGGTGAGGCCGTAGCCCTCCACCAGGCGCGCGCGGGTGATCCGCTCGAAGCCCTCCTGCAGTTCAACCGGCAGGGGCGCCGCGCCCGAGAGGCAGCCCTTCAGCGACGAGAGGCCGTACCGGCGCACGTTGCGGGTCTCGTTCAGGGCGGCGTACATGGGCGGCACGCCGGGGAAGATCGTCGGCCGCTCGCGCTTAATCGCCCGCAGCACGTTCATGGTCTCGAAGGTGGGCAGCAGGATCATGGCGGCGGCCAGGGCCACGCTCAGGTTCATGCAGGTGGTCATGCCATAGGAGTGCGAGAATGGCACGGCGCAGAGCACGCGCTCCCTGCCGGACTCGGCATTGGCGAACCAGGCGCTGGTCTGCAGGGCGTTGGCGTGCAGGCTCGCGTGGGTGTGTAGCACGCCCTTGGGCTGGCCGGTGGTGCCGCTTGTGTAGAGGATCACCGCGTCGTCGTCTGCGCGCAGCTGCGGCAGCTCGCCGGGGTCATCGGCGAGCATGTGCTGGAGCCAGAGGGCCTGGCGGGCGATCGCGTCGGGCACGCGGTGGCCCTCGCGGCCCTGGCGCAGCAGGGTGAACAGGCCGCGCTGGGTGCTGGGCAGGTACTCTTTGAGGTTGGTGTAGATGACGCGGGACACGCCGCCGGCTGTGCGGGCCTGCTCCACCAGGTCGGAGAACATGCTGAGGGCCACGAGGGTGCCCGCCCCCGAGTCGGCCAGCTCGTGGACGAGCTTGGCGGCGTCGGTGAGCGGGTTGCTTAGCACCACGACGCCACCGGCGAGCAGCGCGCCGTAGTAACAGATCGCCGCCTGGGGCACGTTAGGCAGCATCAGCATCACCCGCTCGCCGGGGGCCAGCCCGGCCCGCCGCAGCCCGCCGGCGAAGCGCAGGGCCGCCCCGCGCAGCTCGGCGTAGCTGATTGTCCGCCCGTAGAAGGCCACCGCCGGCGCGTCGGGGAAGCGCTCGGCCGCCGCAGCGAGCAGGGCCGGGATCGGTGCCGGCGTGATCTCAAGGGCGCGCGGCACCCCCGCGTCGTAGTGGGCGAGCCATGGCTGGTTCATATCCCGTCCCGTGGAGGTCTGGGGCCTACGGCCCCGAAGTGACTCTATATTTGGTTGACATTGCCAGCGAAGCTGGCAATGTCAACCAAATATATGTAGGTTTCAGGGCGGCAGCCCTAACATCGGCGCGTAGCGGGGCACCGCCCCGCTACGCGCCGACGGGCGCGTCCCGCCAGCTGCGCGGCCCGCTCAAGAAGCGGTCGAGCAGGCGGTTCACCGCGTCGGGGCGCTCCAGGTGCGGCAGGTGGCGGGTGTAGCGCACCACCTCAAGGCGCGCGTTCGGCATCAGCTTGCGGCTCTCCTCGGCCTGGCTCGCCGTGGCGATAAAGTCCCACTGGCCGGCGATGATCAGCGTGGGCGTCCGCACCAGCGGCAGCACCTTGTAGCCGTCCCAGCGGAACAGGGTGCCGGCCAGAATCTTCTGGATCACCGACACCGGCGCGCTGGTCATCGGCATCACCACCGGGCGCAGGCCCTCCAGGACGCCCAGGGAGATCGGCAGCTTGACGATGAACTCGTGCAGGGGGTTGATGTGCATCGCCGGGCCGGTGGCGATCAGCACCAGCCGGCTCACCCGCTGCGGCTGGGTCGCCGCGAAGGTGATCGCCACCGGGCCGCCGAACGAGTGGGCCAGCATGATGAAGGGCTCGGCCACGTCGAGCTGGGTGAGCACCTGGGTGATGTCCCAGAGGAACTCTTCGAGCGAGTAGCTAGAGTGGGCCACCTCAGACCTCCCGTGGCCGCGCAGGTCGGGCGCGATCACCCGATAGTCGCGGGCCAGGTGCGCGATCTGGGCCGCCCACTGGTCGGCGTTGCCGGCGCAGCCGTGGATGCAGACCACGGTGCCGCGCCCCGGCCTGGCCAGCGGCCCGATGTCCACCACGCTCAGGCGCACCGGCGCGGTGCCCGAGACCTGGACCTCTCTGCGGTGGGGGGCGAGGTCGATCCTCATGGATGCACCTGTGTCGGGAGGAGGGGCTTCAGGGAGGGTGCCCCCCCTCCCGGCTCTCCCGTCAGAAACTCCCGCGCCGCCCGGCAGAACGCCCGCGGCCGCTCGTCCATCGGGTTGTGCATGGCGGCCGGGATCTCCACGTAGCGCGCGCCGGGGATTCGCGTGGCTAGTCGCCGCGAGAGCGTGGCCGGCACCAGGGCGTCGAGCTGCCCGCTGATCACCACTGTCGGGGTGACGATCTGGCCCATGCGGTCGCCGCCCTGGCTGGCGAAGAGCGAGCGCAGCTGGCGGTGCAGCCCCTCGGGGTCGAAGCTGGCTAGGTATGACGCCCGGCGCACCCATGGCCGCAGCCAGCCCCCGCCGTGCTCGTGGGGCACCCGCGCGCCGAGGGGCCGGAAGGCCCGGCCGAGCATCTGGCTGACCCGCAGGGCCGGCCAGCCGACCTGCGGGTGCAGGTAGGTGTGGGCGAAGGAGGGCATGTGTCGCGCGTCCACGGCGGCGTCTACAAGTATCAGGCGGCGCAGCAGGGTAGGCCGGCGCAGGGCCAGCTCGGCCGCCACGCAGCCGCCCATCGAGTGGCCGAAGAGGGCGATCTCGTCTAGCCCGAGGTCGTCGCAGAAGGCGGCTACTGTCTCGGCCAGGCGGATCATCGTATCGGCGCGGCCGATCACCGAGTCCCCGTGGCCGGGGAAGTCCAGGGCGAAGCAGCGGTGGTCGCGCCCGAGGTCGCGCAGCGTCATCCACCACAGCTCCTTAAAGGCCCCCCACCCGTGCAGCAGCACCACGACCGGCCCGTGATCTCCGGCGTGCAGGTAGCTGACCCCAAGGCTATCGTGTCGCTCGGATGTGATCATGGCTGGCGCGTTGCGCTGTTTCGGCATTGGTGGGTGTCTCTGCCAGAGTGATGCGGTGACGGCCCCTTGATTATAGCATCAGCACACTGAGACCGTTACCTGCGGGGCGGGGATTCTCGGGTATACTGGGCTATCTCGCCCTCGCCTCCGTCCCCCTCCCCCGCGCGGGAGAGGAGGGCGCATGATAGCGCCTGCGGCGTATGCCTCGTGGTGAGCCGTCTTCCATGCTGAGCGAAACGAAAGAGCTGTCCGGACCACTTGACAGACCTTTCGCTGGCGCTCAGGGTGACGTGTGACACTGATTGCGCTTGCCTGGCAGCTGAAACCTGAAACCTCTAGGACACGCACATTATGCCCAACGATATGCGCAAAGTCGCCAACCTGCACATCCGCGAGCTCACGCCCTTCCTGCCGCCGCGCGAGCTGAAGGCCAGGCTGCCGCTGAGCGACGTGGTGACCCGCACGGTGGCCGAGTCGCGGGCGACCATCCGGCGCATCCTGCGCCGTGAGGACCCGCGCCTGATGGTGGTGATCGGCCCCTGCTCGATCCACGACCCCGAGGCCGCCCTCGACTACGCCCGCCGCCTCGCGGGCCTCCAGTCCGTGCTGGGCGACCGGCTCTTCCTGATCATGCGCGTCTACCTGGAGAAGCCGCGCACCACCGTGGGCTGGCGCGGCCTGATCAACGACCCGCACCTCGACGGCAGCTTCGATATGGGCGCGGGCCTGACCATCGCCCGCACCCTGCTGCTGGAGATCAATGGCATGGGATTGTCCGTCGCCACCGAGATGCTCGATACGATCAGCCCGCAGTACATCGACGACCAGATCAGCCTGGCCACCATTGGCGCGCGCACCACAGAGGCCCAGACCCACCGCGCTCTGGCTAGCGGGGTCTCGATGCCGGTGGGCTTTAAGAACGGCACCGACGGCGGCATCCAGGTGGCGGTGAACGCCTGCGTCTCGGCCGCCGGCCAGCACAGCTTCCTGGGCATCGATGATGACGGTCGCAGCGCGGTGGTGAAGACCACCGGCAACCCCGACGGCTTCGTCATCCTGCGCGGCGGCCGCGCCGAGCCGAACTACCACGAGGAGTATGTGGTGCAGGCCGCCCGCCTCATGCGCGAGGCTCACCTGACCCCCGCCGTGATGGTGGACTGTAGCCACGCCAACGCCGGCAGCGACTTCCGCCGCCAGGAGGCCGTCCTGCACACGGTCGTCGACGAGGTGGTGCGCAAGGTCGGTCCGATCGTCGGCGTGATGATCGAGAGCAATATCGTCGAGGGGAAGCAGACCCTCACCGCCGCCCGCCCGGCCCTGCGCTACGGGGTCTCGCTCACCGACGGCTGCATCGGCTGGGAGACCACCGAGCGCCTGCTCCACGAGGCCCACCTGGCCCTGCGCGAGCGGTAGGGTTTGGATCGCGATAGACGCGAAATAGGGCGGAAGACACGAACGCGGAGGCGTAAAAGTGTCAGTACGCGAAGGCACTCCGATGAAAACGCTATTGGCTATCGGCTACTTCTCGTCGGGGTCGTGCTCGCTGATCATGCCGCCGTCACCTCCACCATCATCTAGGAGCAGCCCGCCGTCGTCGCCGAGCATATCCAGGGCGCCGTCGCCGCCGAGCAGGTAGTGGAAGTTGCCCTCGCCCACCGCGCGCCGGAGCTGGGCGAGCACCTGCTTGACATTATCGTTCGGCCCGTTGATGAAGAATGGCTTGCCGTTCTTGCCGCCGGCGCGGACGGGCGTCGGGTCGGCGTCGGGGCTCGCGCCCTCCAGGAGGTAGCGGGCCTGGGCGAAGACCGGGTCGGGCGAGAAGCCCAGGCTGGCGGCGTAGGCAAGGCCAGTGCCGACGATTTTGGCCACCAGGTTGATGTTCGACGGCTCCATAGGCATCAGCCGCAGGATGTGGGCGCGCAGCCCAGCGGCGTACTCGTCCGGATCTTTAAACATCATCACCTGCACGCTCTTCACGCCCAGGCAGGTCAGATCGACCAGAAACGACGCGGCGGCAACCTTGCCCGAGCGCGGCGATCTGCGGGCCACCAGGACGGAGGCCAGCTCGTTCTCGTTCTTCCAGCTCGGCGAGAGCAGTACCTCATGCACCGGCCAGCCCACGGTGATCGCCATGCCGCCGGTCGGCCTTGCCACCGGTGCGACGCCCTTCTGCTGCTTCTTACCCATTAAGCAAGGACTCCTCGTTTGCTGTCTTCGCGTCACTGTGGCATGATAGCATAGCCAACTGGTGGGATCTGTTGCCTATTCCCTATTCCCTGTACCCTTAGTCTAGCGAGAGTACCCACTATAACCATGTCCACTTCGGCCCTCCCCGCCGTGTTGCACGGCACCTGGCTGCCTGCCGAGGGGCGGCTCTTCCTATGGGCCGAGCTGGCCGAGCCACCGGCGCGGCGCGGGCGGCACCGGCGTCGGCCTGGGCATCTGGCCCACCCGGCCCACGCCCAGCC
>JBAXES010000111.1:0-9565 GCA_037140315.1 Chloroflexales bacterium | reverse complement strand
GTGTGGGGGCGGCTTCGCCGCCCCCACGTTCTTTTTTTGTTGGGTTTGGGCGGCGCAGCCGCCCAAACCCAACAAAAAGCCGGGTCTGGGGCGCAGCCCCAGGGACGTTGTACGAGCCCTGCTAAAACCTTCCATATATGTGAGTCGCGCATGCTCCGCATGCTATACTACGCGCAGCGAACGCAAGGCCGGGAGAGAGGACACTGTGCCGCTGCAACGCCTACTCGCGCCGATCGTGGCGCTGCTCAACCGCTGGAGCTACCCGCGCCGGTTCACTATCGTCGGCATGGTGATCGCCGGGGTGCTGGTGGCCCTGGCCGGGCTGCTGCTCTGGCAGGGTCGCCCGCTCATGGCCTCTCTCGCCCTGGGCCTGGCGGCGGTGGTGATCCTGACCCTCACCGCCCTCGGTTTCTCGGTCAGCGGGGAGGTGAACGACCTGGCCGCGATGATCGGGCGCATCGCGTCGGGCGAGCACCATGTGCCGCCCAGGCCGAGCGGCGACAGCGAGCTCGGCGTGGTCGCCCGCAGCCTGTCCGACCTGTCCGCCGAGTGGGCGCTCAGCGGACTCTACCGCCAGGCGATCGTCGAGTACGCCGTCGATGGGATCATGATCATCGATGAGCGCGACGCGATCACCACCTTCAACCCGGCCGCCGAGCACATGTTTGGCTACGCCGCCGCCGAGATCGTCGGCCAGCCAATATCATGCCTGATCCCCGACCCGCTCCACCGTCAGTATAAGCTGATCAGCATCGGCAACGAGATTATCGGTCGCCGCAAGGACGGCAGCGTCTTCCCGATGGACCTCAGCTCGGGCCTGCTGACCCTCGAGCGCCGGCGGCTCTACGTGGTCATCCTGCGCGACGCGACGCGGCGTAAGCAGGCCGAGGATGAGCTGCAGC
Source organism: Chloroflexales bacterium (assembly GCA_037140315.1). Taxonomy (GTDB): domain Bacteria; phylum Chloroflexota; class Chloroflexia; order Chloroflexales; family Chloroflexaceae; genus Oscillochloris. The sequence goes on along the minus strand of JBAXES010000111.1, from coordinate 8,663 downwards.
GCGCCCGCGACGCCGCCGAGGCCGCCAGCCGCTCGAAGAGCACCTTCCTGGCCAATATGAGCCACGAGCTGCGCACTCCGCTGAACGCGATCATCGGCTACAGCGAGCTGCTGATCGAGGATGCGGCGGATGTGGAGCGTGATAGCCTGGAGAGCGACCTGCGGCGCATCCACCGCGCCGGCACCCATCTGCTTGGCCTGATCAGCGATATCCTCGATATCTCGAAGATCGAGGCGGGCAAGATGGACCTGCGCTACGAGTACTTCTCCCTCGCCCCGATGCTCAGCGACGTTGAGCTCACGGTGGCCCCTCTGGCGTCCCAGAACGGCAACCGCTTTGAGATCAGCTACGACGGCCAGCCGACCTCCCTCTTCGCCGACCCCGTGCGCGTGCGCCAGATCCTGATCAACCTGCTCGGCAACGCCTGCAAGTTCACCAGCCAGGGCACGATCACGCTGCGCGTCTACTCGGTCGCCGACTGGAGGTGGCCGATTCTTGACACCAGTGCGACTGCGCTGCGACCCCCCATCAACAGCCTGCAGCCCGCAATCGCCTTTGAGGTTGCGGACACGGGGATCGGCATGACCGCCGATCAGCTGGCGCGGCTGTTTCACCCCTTCACCCAGGCTGACGACTCGACGACCCGCAGGTACGGCGGAACCGGCCTGGGCCTCGCGCTCACGAGGTACTTCTGTCAGATGATGGGGGGGGTGGTGGATGTGGTCAGCGCGCCCGGGGAAGGCTCGGTGTTCACGGTGCGGCTGCCTTTGCGCGAGCCGGATGCGGCGGAGGCCGAGGCGTCTGAGCGCGACGCCGTCGAGGGGCGACGATAGTAAGGATGAAGGATGAAGGATGAAGGATGAAGGTCTAGCTTCATCCTTCATCCTTCATCCTTGCTAATGCACGCCCTCCAGACGATCCTCTAGGTCGGCGTAGATCTCGCGCAGGCGGTCGAGGGTCTCGTCGTCGACCTGCCACATGCCGCGGCTGTTGGCCTCAAGCAGGCGGCCGACGGCGTTGCGGGTCGCCTCGGGGTTGGCCGCCTCCAGGCGCTGGCGCATGGTGTCATCGAGCACAAATGTGGCCGCCGCCTGGTCGTAGACCCAGTTGTCCACCGCCTCGGTGGTGGCGCTCCAGCCGACCATATAGGTGAAGCGGTGGGCGATCTCGGCGGCGCCGTTGTGGCCGTGCTTGAGCATGCCCTCGTACCACTTGGGGTTGAGCAGCTTGGTGCGGTACTCCACGCGCAGCACCTGGTCGAGGCTCTGCACCTTCGTCTCGGCGGTGAAGCTCTCGACATAGTTGAGGGCCACGCTCTTGCCGGTGGCGCGCTCGGCGGCGGCCTTCAGCGCGCCGGAGTAGCCGTAGTAGTGCTGCATATCGGTCAGGCCGTACTCGACGCTGTCGATCTCCTGGGCCACCCGGCCGACGGTGCCGAGCAGCGAGCGCAGCACCTCGGGGTGGGCCTGGCCGCCCTTCTCGCCGCCGAAGGCGTAGGCGTTGCGCTTGATGAACAGGTCCTCAAGGTCCTTGCGATCCTCCCAGGCCCCGCCGTCGATCGCATCGTCCACATCGGTGCCGTAGGTGCCCTCGGCCTGGGTGAAGACGCGGGCCGTTGCCGCCTCCCAGCTCGTGCCGGTCGCCACCATCCCGTCGACGTGCTTGCGGATAAAGTTCATATCCTCGGGCTCATCGGCCTTCGCCGCCTCGCGCACGAGGCGGTCGAGCTGGTCGATCGTGCCGGCGAAGGTGTCGCGGAAGATGCCGGAGACGGTCATCAGCACGTCGATCCGCGGGCGGCCCAGCTCGGCCAGCGGGATGAGGTCATAGCGGCCGATCTTGCCCTGGCCGTCCTTGATCGGGCGCGCGCCGATCAGGCCGAGGATGATCCCGATCGCCTCGCCCTTGGTCTTGATCGCGTCGAGGCCCCAGAGCACCTGGGCGATCGTCTCGGGGTACACGCCGTCGTGCTCGGCCAGGTGGGCCTGGACCAGCGACTCGGCGATGCGCACGCCGCGCTGGTAGGCGCTGTCGGAGGGCACGCGGAAGGGGTCGAGGCTGTGGATGTTGCGGCCGGTGGGCAGGACGGCCAGCCCATCGCGGATGAGGTCGCCGCCGGGGGCCGCCGGGATGTAGCGCCCCTCCAGGCCGTGGAGCAGGAAGCTGAGCTCCTGGGTGTTATCCTTGAGGGCGGCGATCATCGCCCTGCCGTGGGAGGCTAGAATGCTGAAGGTTGAAGGTTGAAGGTTGAAGGTTGCACCGCGACGAGCGCTGGGCAGTGTAGCAACAAAGTGCTCGGGCGTTTCGTGGTTAAGCACGACCCGTTGCGCGAAGTCAGTGCATGCCGCCTCGACGGTGTCGCGCGCCGCCAAGGCGACGCGATCACCTGACCGCGCGGCGGCCAGAAGCGCCCCGTAGTTCTCAACCTGCGGCCATTCAGCATTCATCATTCTACATTCAACATTCAACAGGTCGCCCAGGCCGGGGTTGCCGTCGCGGGGGATCTTCAGGGCCTCGGTGATCAGGGTGAGCTGCTGATCGACGGGCGGGGCGCTGCCGAGGATGTGCAGGCTGCCGGTGATCAGGGTCGACTCAAGCTCGCGCAGGTAGGCGTAGACCCGCGAGGCAAAGTCGTCGAAGGACTCGCCCTCGCGCCGGGCCAGCTCGACATCCAGGTTCAGCAGGTCGATCTTCTGGATGATCGCCACCTCGGTGTCCTCGTCCACATCTCCGCGGCGGCTGCGGTACTCCTCAAGGATATCCTTGAGGGCCTGGAGCTCCTTATAGAGCCCGGCGCGGCCGTAGGGCGGGATGGCGTGGCCGATGATCGTCGAGTAGCCGCGGCGCTTGGCGATGTTGGCCTCGGCGGGGTTGTTGATCGGGTAGACGTAGAAGTTGGGCACCTGGCCGAGCAGCACGTCGGGCCAGCAGCTTTCGGTCATGCCCAGCTGCACGCCCGGCATCCACTCGACGGTGCCGTGCATGCCCATATGCACGATGGCGTGGGCCCCGTACTGCTCGGCGATCCACTTGTAGAAGAGCGCGTACTGGTGGTGCGGCGTGTTCTCGCGGTCGAAGAGCAGGCGCATCGGGTCGCCGGGCATGCCGATCATCGGCTGCACGCCGATATAGACATTGCCGACCTGCATGCCGCCGAGGCGCACGCGATCACCGCCGGCCGGGGCGATGTCGCCGGGGAAGGATCCCCAGCGCGCATTGATCCGCTCCTGGTCGTGCGGGCGCATCCAGGTGTTGAAGCCCTGGCGGCTCACGGTCGGCAGGTCGACCGGCGGGTGGTCGGCTGGCAGATCGGGACTCTCGCCGCGGATGCTCGCGTCGAGGCAGCGCGCGAGCTGGGCCGGGTCGCGGGGGAACTCGCCGACGGTGTAGCCGGCGGCCCGCATCTGGTCGAGCAGCGCGATCAGGCTGGCGGGCACATCGAGCAGGGCGGCGGTGGCGGTGTTGCCCTGGCCAGGCGGGTAGTTATAGACCACAATCGCGACCTTCTTGTCGCGGTTGGCGGTCTGGCGCAGGCGCACAAAGCCGGCGGCCAGCTCGGCCATACGGGCCAGGCGGTCGGGCACGGTACCGATCTCGCTGCCGCGCATGCCGCCGAGCACCACCGGGGCCACCGAGCCGTCCATCTCGGGCAGGGCGTACATAATCGTGGCCTGGATCGGGCCGACGCCGTGCTCGCGCCAGTTCTCCTCGTCTTGCACGAAGAGCGGGGTGGCGATCATATAGGGCACATCGAGCTTCGTGAGCAGGTCGCGGGCGACCGAGACCGTGAGGCCGGCCTTGCTCGATCCGGCGGGGCCGCCGACGAGCGGGAAGCCCATCGTGCTGATCAGCAGATCGACGCCCATGCGCGTCAGCCACTCGCGCACCACCACGTGGCTCTCGATGCCCATCACGAAGATCGGGATCACCCGCATGCCGGCGGCCTCCAGCGCCCGCGTCACCTCGTGGGGGTACTGGGTGCCGGTCAGGATATGGGCGCGGAAGGAGAGCACGGCCACTGTGCCAATATGCTCAGCGGCGCCCTTCGCGCCCTTCGCGCCTTTCGCCCCGCTTCGCGTCTTTCGCGATTGCTCCCACTTCTCGAACTCCTCGGGCTTGCTGAAGTACTTTGGCGCGTCGGGGTGGGCGAAGCCGTAGTTCGGCAGCTCGACCGGCGGCGCGACGTGGAGCTTGGGCATCCCGCAGTACTCGCGCATGATCAGCTTAAACATGTTCGCCGCGTTGCCGATGCTGCGCGTGCTCCAGTAGTTGCTGACGTTCGTCCAGTTGCGGAAGTCTGCCAGGCGCTTGCCGGGCAGGAAGTTCACCAGCTTGCTGGTGATCTTTTGCAGCTTGACGTAGCCGAGGTAGGCGTCCTCCTCGCGGTTGCCCACCAGCAGCCGGGCCACATTCTGCACTGGCTTGGGCATGCCACCGCCGCCCTTGCCCATCGCATAGCCGCCCACCTTAGTCAGGCCCATGATCTCGGGCACGCTCTCGAAGGCGAAGACCACCGCCGGGTTGTGGCGCTCGATCATCGGGATCAGCACATCGGTCGTTTCGGCGATGGTGACCAGCGAGGCGAACAGACATGCGCAGCGTGAGATCGCCGCTTCCACCACGGCGGGGCGACGCTGCACGTCCGCATCCTCAAAGATATGCAGCCGAAAGCCCGGTACTTCTTTGCGTACTTCCGCCTCGGCCTGGGCAAAAAAGCCCTGGCTGTAGCGCTGCATACTGAGCACCATCACAAACTCAGTGGTCTGAGCCATTGCACCCTCGCTGGCGCTTCGCTTGTGCGACCACAGGCAGCGGCCTAGCCGACAGGCGCACCCGCCTGGGGGTGATCCGCTCTGCGCCAGGCTCTATCGTGGCCACCCGTGGCAGCACAAGGCTTAGCATATACATCTGTTTCATTATAGCGCTACGTTGCACAATCTAACAAATTGTGCATTTGAGTAACGGGGGGTGTGCACGCGCGGCGTGATCAGACGTCCCGCCGCACGCAGTTTTTGCCGGCGCGCTTAGCGACGTAGAGGTTGCGGTCGGCGGCAGCGATCATCGGATCCGGGCCATCGTCACGCAGCTCAGCCACACCCATGCTGATCGTCACCCGGAGCTGCAGGCTCAGCGAGGCCCACTGGTAATGTTCGATGAGGGCGCGGATCTGCTCAGCGATATCGGCGGCCGCATCGAGGGCGGTGTTGGGCAGCAGCAGCAGGAACTCCTCGCCGCCATAGCGGGCGACGATATCGTCCTCACGGGTGGCCTGAAGCATCAGGCCGGCCACAGCGCGCAGCACCTCGTTGCCGAGCATGTGCGTGTGCTGATCATTGATCTGCTTAAAGTTATCGATGTCGGCCATAATCGCGCAGAGCGGCTGCCCGAGCCGCTCCGCCTCTGCGGCGAGGTTGCTGAGGCTCGTGTCGACATAGCGCCGATTTGCGAGCCCGGTGAGGCTATCCTCGTTAGCCTCGCGCTGGAGGCGGGTCGTCCGGGCCTGCAGCTCGCGGATCAGGTCGCTCTTGCGCTGGTTGTCAGCCGTCTCGCTGATCTCGGCGCGCGGCACATAGAGCAGCAGCTGGTCGGTAAAATCGCCCAGGTTCTCACCGGCGACCAGGGCGGCGGTGGCCCCGCGAGCGTGCGCCGCCTCGACGGTGGCCGCGCTCTCGACGATCGCGATCAGGGGCGTGGCTGTCTGCAGCGAGCGCCAGAGGCTCCACGCGACCGGGTCGCTGACATTCGCGATGAGCAGCATAGGCTTGGGGTGGCGGGCCAGCAGCCCCTGCGCGGCCACCACGGTGGCCGCGATCATCGGGCGATAGCCCTGGAGCCGCACCGTGGTGGCGATCGTGGCCCGCAGCATATCGTTGGGCTCGATCAGCAGGGCCTCGGGCCGGCGCTGGCCGCGCCGCTCCAGCGACGCCGAGCGCAGCCGCCCCTGGCGGCGATCCATCACATAGCTGCTGCCCGAGATATGTTTGGCCGCCTGCTTCAGCTCGGCGGCGACCTGGCTCATATGGTCGACGCTGGTGAAGGTGCGCGTGCTGGTGTTCACCACGGCGATCGAGAGGCTGAGCAGGCCGAACTGCCGGGCCACCCCGTGGCGGTCGATCCCGCGCAGGTAGCCGCGCTCCAGATCGACATCGTCGTAGAGGTTGCGCACCTGCTGGTCGAAGCTGGTGATCAGCCTGGTACACAGCTGCTCGGGCTGGTCGCCGAAGTGGATGATCGCAAAGTCATCGCCGCCAATATGGCCGACAAAATCCTCGCGCGAGGCCGTCTCGCCGATCACATTCGCCAGCATGTGGATCGCCCGGTCGCCGCGGGCAAATCCGTAGGCGTCGTTGAACGCCTTAAAGTTATCGAGGTCGATCCAGAGCAGCGAGAACTGGTGGCCCTGGCTCAGGTGGCGCTCAAGCTCGGCCTGGATCAGCACATTGCCGGGCATGCCGGTGAGCGGGTTGCGCACCGGGAGCTGGGCCGCGCGGCGGAGGTGGCTGCGGATGCGGGCCAGCAGCACATCAATGTCGTAGGGCTTGATAATATAGTCGTCCGCGCCGTTGTCGAATCCGGTCACGACATCGGACGAGGTGCTGCGCGCCGTGAGGATGATCATCGGCAGGTGCGCCGTGCGCGTATCATTGCGCAGCTGTCGGATCGCCTCGAAGCCGTCCATCAGCGGCATCATCAGATCGACCAGGATCAGATCTGGCGGCTGATCCTGGGCCATCCGCACCAGCTCGTCGCCGTTGCTCGCGATCGTCACGTCGTAGCTGGCATCCTGAAGCGTCTCGCGGAGCAGAAGGCAGAGCGCCGGGTCATCATCGGCAACAAGGATCCGTGCTTGAGATGTCATCTGCAGCCCTGTCTGATTGGCGAAGGTGTTTGAGGTCGGCAGGGTGCTCATGGCTTGCTGTAAGCAGATCAGGGCGCGCGGCTACTATGCAATATATGCAATAGCATACCATGGTATGTCTAGAGTGTGATCTTTGGGTAGCCGGCGTGGCAAAGCGTTGCACTACAGAGCCTCTGTGCGGGTGTCTGTTTTACAGGTAACATCACTAAACGGTGCCCGCGTCACTTTTCTCCGACCGTGGCCTTGACCCCCATTATACCTGTCTAGGACGAGGGTGTGCGAGCGCTTCGCTCTCCCACAGAAAACGAGTTCTGCGACCGCGATCCTAGAGTGGTATAATAGCCTGTTAGAGTAGCGTAGCTTTCGGAAGGTATCCGGATTATGAGCAGCTCTGCGGCGTGAGCCGCCGATATACAAGAAACGAGACAGTGTTCTATGCCAACATTTGCCGAGCTTGGGCTCAGCGAGCCGATCCTTAAGGTGCTCGCCGATCTCGGGTACGACGAGCCGACCCCAGTGCAAGAGCAAGCTATCCCGGTGATGCTCTCCACCAGCGATGTGATCGCCCAGGCCCAGACGGGCACCGGCAAGACGGCCGCCTTCGCCCTGCCGATCGTCCAGCGCCTGCGCGACGACCAGGTGCCCCAGGCGCTGATCCTGGCGCCCACCCGCGAGCTCGCCATGCAGGTGGCCGAGGCGATCTATAAGTACGGCAAGGGCCGCCGGATCAGCGTGGCCCCGGTCTACGGCGGCCAGCCGATCTACCGCCAGCTGCGCGCCCTGGAGAAGGGCGTGCAGGTGGTGGTCGGCACCCCCGGCCGGATCATGGACCACATGCGCCGCGGCACGCTGGCCCTCGATCAGATCAAGACGGTGGTGCTCGATGAGGCCGATGAGATGCTCGACATGGGGTTCGCCGAGGATATTGAGTTTATCCTCCAGCAGACGCCGCAGGATCGCCAGACGGCGCTCTTCTCGGCCACCATGCCCGAGGCGGTGCTCGGCCTGGCTCAGCGCTACACCAAGAGCGCCAAGCGGATCAGCATCGTCTCTGAGCAGCACACCGCCACGCTCACCCGCCAGACCTACTACGAGGTGATGCCGCGCGAGAAGCTCGACGCCCTCTGTCGCATCCTCGATGTGGAGACGCCCACCTCGGCGATCATCTTCTGCCGCACCCGCAGCGAGGCCGACAACCTGGGCGAGAGCCTCCAGGGCCGCGGCTACCTCTCCGATGTGCTGCACGGCGACCTCAGCCAGGTGCAGCGCGACCGGGTGATGAAGCGCTTCCGCGAGGGCGCGGCCGAGCTGCTGGTGGCCACCGACGTCGCCGCGCGCGGGCTGGACATCCCTGATGTGACCCACGTGATCAACTACGATGTGCCCAACGACCCCGACGCCTACGTGCACCGGATCGGGCGCACCGGGCGGGCCGGGCGCAAGGGCCTTGCGATCACGCTGATCACCCCGCGCGAGCGGCGCATGCTGCAGATCCTCGAGCGCTCCGGCCGCACGCGCATCCAGCGCGAGAAGCTGCCGACCCTGGCCGATGTGGCCTCGCGGCGGCGTGAGGCGTTCCGCGACGCGCTGCGCGATGTGCTTGAGCAGGGCGACCTCGACCCTTACCTGCTGATGGTTGAGGAGATGGCCGAGGAGCACGATGCGGTCGACCTGGCCGCCGCCGCCTTCAAGCTGCTGCTGAATGAGGTTGACCAGGACGAGACGATCAATAGTGTGGCGGGCGACGCCGTGGGGGCCGAGCCGGGCATGGTGCGGCTCTTCCTCGATGTCGGTCGCTTCGACC
>JBAXES010000110.1:0-9638 GCA_037140315.1 Chloroflexales bacterium | reverse complement strand
ACCCCAAGTGTACCCAATCTCCCGCACCGACCACCATCCTTTTCAGACAGCTTCTGAGGTGTATCGTAGCATAGATTACAACTGTAGTACTATAGTACAACCCCCGAATCTAAGCTCGACTTTACCCATTCGGTAGACGAAAAACGGGAGGCAGGGTACGCTTAGCTGGAACCTATCTGCGAGGAAGGAGCCAGTCATGCGCACCCTGCCACGAGCGATTATACAAGTCCTGCGACAGTTCGAGTTGCTGTTTAGCGAGCGGGTGTGGGAATGGGCAAAGATCCTGCTGGTTGGTGCCATCTTGGCACCGGGCAAACGCACCGTCACGGCGGTGCTGCGCGTGATGGGGTTGAGCGACGAGCGCCAGTTCCAGAACTACCACCGGGTGCTCAACCGGGCAGTCTGGTCGCCGCGGGCGGCCAGTCGCGTGCTGCTGCGCCTGCTGGTGAGCATCTTCGTGCCGGCCGGCGCACCCGTGGTGCTGGGCATCGACGACCATATCGAGCGGCGGCGCGGGGCCAAGATTGCCGCCAGAGGGATCTACCGCGACGCGGTGCGCTCCAGCAAGTCCTTTTTCGTCAAGACGAGCGGGCTGCGCTGGGTCTGTCTGATGCTCCTGGCACCCATTCCCTGGGCGCAGCGGAGCTGGGCCTTGCCCTTCCTGACAGTGCTGGCTCTCTCGGAGCGCTATCACCAGGAGCGCAAGCGGCGCCACAAGACGCTCAGCGACTGGGCGCGGCAGATGATCTTCCAGGTGCGGCGCTGGCTGCCCGACCGGCTGCTCATTGTCGTGGCCGACCGCAGCTATGCCGCCCTCGAGCTGCTGGCCGCCTGCCAGGGCTTGGCGCGACCGGTCACCCTGGTCACGCGGTTGCGCCTGGATGCCCGGCTCTACGACCCGGCCCCTGCGCGCAAGCCGGGCCAGCGCGGACCAACTGCCAAGAAAGGCCCGCGCCAGCCAACCCTGCTCGCCCGCCTGAGCGACCCCGCCACGGACTGGCAGACCGTCACGGTGCGCTGGTACGGCGGGATCACCCGCACGGTGCGGCTGGCGACAGGGACGGCCCTCTGGCATCACAGTGGCAAGCCCCTGGTCGCTATCCGCTGGGTACTGATCAGCGATCCCGACGGGAAGTTCGAGAGCCAGGCGTTGCTGAGCACCGATGCGACCCACACGCCCAGCCAGATCGTCGAGTGGTTTGTTCAGCGCTGGCAGCTGGAGGTCACCTTCGAGGAAGCGCGCGCCCATTTGGGCATCGAGACCCAGCGCCAGTGGTCCGACCTGGCCATCCTGCGCACGACTCCGGCGCTGTTGGGGCTGTTCTCGTTGGTCACGCTGTTCGCCCATCAGTTACTCCAGGGGCAGGAACTGCCCGTGCGCCAGGCCGCCTGGTACACCAAGGCCCTACCGACCTTCAGCGACACCTTGGCCTTCGTGCGCCAGCACCTGTGGCCGGTCTCGATTTCGTGGATGTCACCCGAAGACACCGACATGGTGCAAATTCCAAAGGCACTGCTTATTCGGCTCACGGATGCGCTCGCCTACGCCGCGTAAACGGCGCAGATGGATAAAGTCGAGCTAAGTAGCAATACCGATTATGTCAGTGCTGCCTGTCGAGAGACCATCGCTGATCTAGACTCTGCTGGCGAACCCGCTCACTTCCCATCCATTAGCAATACGAGGGGCCGTAAAGCGCATTGCAGCAAGGCGGAAATGACGGGCCAACAATGGCGATTTGGAGTTCGCCAGCAGAGTCTGATCTAGCTGCCAATGATTCATTTTTAGCCTGAACCGAATCTCCCCCTCCTGCGCATCTCTTTCCGTAGAGCACCGCAACCTTGCTCAGTGGAGAAAGATTATGCGTCGTCATACCCTCACCGCATTCCTCGTCGCGCTGCTGTTGAGTTGGCTTGCGCCCCGTAGCGCACAGCCAATCGCAGCAGCCGACACCCCCGGCTGGAAACCTAATGCGCCGCTTTCCCGTCGTGACCATGCGATGGGTGCCAGTGACACGGTGAGCTTCCTGTTCGGAGGCTACGCCGCTGTGGGCACCCAGCGCCTCCTCGGCGATCTCTGGAGTTGGGATAGCGGAGCATGGCGCCTGCTTGCTCAGAATGGGCCCGCCCCGCGCCGTCGCGCCGCCCTGGCCTACGATACGCAGCGTGCCGAGCTGATTCTATTTGGTGGCTGGGATTCTCAGAGCGAGCTGAGTGATACCTGGATTTGGTCGAATGGTGCATGGTCGCGCCGCATACCAGCACAGTCGCCACCAGCAAGGCAGGCCCACACGATGGCCTACGACGCGCAGCACGGGCAGGTGCTGCTCTTCGGCGGCAGCAATGGCACCCCCCTCAGCGATACTTGGGCATGGGATGGAACAACATGGGTTCAGCTCCAGCCGGCACAATCGCCGCCAGCAAGGCAGGCCCACACGATGGCCTACGACGCGAAGCACGGGCAGTTGCTGCTCTTCGGCGGCGAGAGCGGAGGCACGCTGCTGAGCGATACCTGGCGCTGGGACGGTTCTGCCTGGGCACAACTCAGCTCTGGCCCCGCACCCACTGCGCGCATGGCATCTTCTGCCGCCTATGATGCAGCCAGCCAACGGATCCTGCTCTTTGGCGGTAGCGGTTTGATCAGCCTCCTGAACGATACCTGGGCATGGGATGGTATCACCTGGGCGCACCTATCCGATCTAGTGGCTCCCTCACAGCGTACGCAGGCGGCCATCGCTGACGATGCCAGTTCTGGACAAGTGCTGCTCTTCGGCGGCAGCGGGGGCGGCAATGCACTCGATGACACTTGGCGCTGGGCGCCCGAGAGCGGATGGCACCAGATACTACCCGCAACAAGCCCGCCGCCCCGCTTCGGTCACGCTATGGCCTACGATCCGCTACGCAATCAGGTGTTGCTCTTTGGCGGCTATAACGGCACGAGCCGTAACGATACCTGGACGTGGGACGGGACAACGTGGACACTGCTGAGCCCACCAACAAGCCCGCCGCGCCGCTGGGGACATACCCTTACCTACGATGTCGGACGTGGCCGGATTGTCCTCTTCGGCGGTGCCATCGACACCGGGGGCTTCTATAGCGACACCTGGGAATGGGACGGCACAACCTGGCTTAAACGAACCCCGACAGTCAGCCCGCCGGCGCGCCGGCACCATGCTGCCACCTACGACACGGCGCGCGGCCGCATGGTGATCTTCGGTGGCTACCATTTAGTGAGCGGCCAGGCACCCACATACTATGCCGACACATGGGAGTGGGATGGCACGACTTGGAGACAGGTTGCCGAAAGTGGTCCGGCTGGGCGTATGGGCCACTCCCTGATCTACGCCGAAACAGAGGCCCGCACCTTACTCATTGGCGGCACGACCGCAAACAGTATCGAGGATAGTATCTGGGCGTGGGATGGCGTAGCCTGGCGTACAACCCAGGACTCACCGGTACCCACACCACGCACTTTCCACGCCGCAGTGTATCAGTCAGCTACCTGTCGCACAATAGTTGTTGGCGGATCCGAAGAGCGCGCCCGCGCCGACACCTGGCAGCGGATCGAGACCCCTTGCTTTTCCGCTCCCACGGCGCGCATCGATAGCCTAGCCCCCAACCCAGCAAACCGTAGTATCGACCATGTGCTCTTGATCGGTAGCGGCACAGTCGATCCCGGCAGCGGTCGGACGATCAGCGCCTACCGCTGGCTTCTCAACGGTGTATCGTCAATTGGTCAGAGCCCGCAGGTTGAGCTACGTGCAAGTGATCTCGCTGTCGGTAGCTACAGTATCTCGCTAGCAGTGCGCGATAGCGCTGGGCTCTGGTCAACACCGGTACAGCGAATCCTGACGATCATCGATGATCCGCACATTTTCGTCGAGCCGGGCGAGATCACTGCGGTGCTTATAAGTGGCGAGCAGACCGAGCGGTCGGTGACCCTGTCAAATACTGGCAGCAGCCCACTGAGCGTCGATCTGGGGGTCGAGGCGACAACAACGCGACAGGTATCGACTGTTGCGGAGGCTAGCTCTACTCTAACACTGCCTCGTCTCCAGCGCCCCACCGAGCGGCTCGACCCGAAGCTTACGGAATTCGCCCAGCAGTTAGCAGGAGCGCAGGAAACCTACCTGGTCTATATGGGCGAGATCGCTGATCTCCAGTCAGCCGATCAGATCAGTGACTGGCGGGAGCGCGGACGATTCGTAGTGCAACGGCTCCAGGCGGTGGCAGCGGCGAGCCAGAACGAGGTGCTGCCCTTCCTGGAATCGCAGCGCCAGGCGGGCGCAGTCAGCGCCTACTGGCCACTCTACAGCCTCAACGCAATCATTGTCCGGGGTGACGCCGAGACGCTGCGATCACTGCTGGGCCGTCCCCAGGTAGTCGGCATTACGATCAGCGAAACCTACGCACTCCCCGGCAACATAGCGGGCAGTGTAGAATCGTCTACACCTCGCACGGCGAGTGGCACCGCCTGGAACATCAGCCGGATCGGTGCCGACCGGGTATGGGAAGAGATCGGCACGCGCGGGGAGGGCGTTGTGGTGGGCAGCATCGACACCGGTGCCAACTACAATCATCCGCTCTTACGTTTGGGCTATCGCGGTCTGCAGGCGGATGGGAGCTATGATCATACATATAGCTGGTATGACCCCACCGGCACCTATCCGGATGCGCCTGGCGATAACAACGGGCACGGCACCCATACCATTGGAACAATGGTCGGCGCAGGCGGGATCGGGGTCGCGCCAGGCGCACGCTGGATTGCCGCCAAGGGCTGCGCGGCACGGACGTGTCGTGACACAGACCTGCTACGCGCCATGGAGTGGATGCTCGCGCCATACCCGGCTGAGGCAGGGCCTACCAGCGCAAACTCCGACATGCGCCCACAGGTTGTCAGTAACTCCTGGGGCAGCATGGGCGGTACCCCGCTCTTCCAGCAGATGGTATCGGTTTGGCGCGCGGCTGGCATGTTCCCCGCTTTTGCCGCCGGCAATTGTGGCCCAGAGGCAATCAGCGGCTGCACCATCAAGGGTGAAGCCAGCCTCTCCTCACCGGCAGATTACGCCGAGAGCTTCGCGACAGGGGCCACCGACAAACAAGATCATCTGACTGGATTCAGCAGTCGGGGACCCTCGCGACTCACCCCCGCTACAAAGCCAGATCTGACCGCCCCTGGTGCGGAGATCGAGTCAGCATGGCCCAATGGGGCTACCTTGCTGCTGAGCGGCACCTCGATGGCTAGCCCACATACGGCCGGCGCGGCCGCTCTGCTGCTCGCGGTACACCCCGGCCTCGCGATCGAGCAAGTGGAGAGCCTACTTCGCGCCTCTGCCCATGACCTTGGGACGTCGGGGCCCGACCCACAGTTTGGATATGGGCTACTCGATGTCTATGCGGCAGCGCAGGCAGCACAGAGCGGCCTCGGCTGGGTTCGTCTGTCCCAGAAAAGCGCTCTCATCCAGCCCGGTGCGTCTACGGCTCCTATCATTCGATTTGACGGTCGCGGTGTATTGGCAGGCGAGTATTTCACCAATCTCGTGATCCGCAGCGACGATCCGGCGCACGCCGAAATACGCCTGCCGCTGCATCTCTCAGTACAGGCGGCACGGCGACAACACCGCGTGCTGATCTCGCATGTGATTGCGACGGGGATGATCATCCGCTGGAGCGCGCCCGATGGACGCATCGCCCGCCTAGAGTACGCCATTAATGAAGCAGGGCCGTGGCAGGCCCGAAGCGGCGCCGCAGGGAGCACTCCCGGCGAGACGATCATCGCCTTACGAGGACTGGCTCCACAGACGAGCTACCTACTGCGCCTGATCGCCGCTGACGGGACGATTGAGGACAACAACGGAACCTACTATCGGGTCACAACCAGTAGCCCGCTATCCTTCGCGGCTAATGAGCCAAACGGAAGCTTTCGGGTTCATCTTCCACTAATCGTACGCTGAGTGCGATACCGAAAACGAAAGAGCATACGATGAACAATTCAACACTCAACCGCTGGTGGCTCTGGCTCGGCATGATCGCCATGCTCCTGGCGGGACTGATGCGGCCCGCTCCACCGACTGCGGCCCAGATGCCCCTGCAGTCGGGAGAGGGACTCATTCTTTCAGGCGAGTTGAATCTTCCGACGAGCGTCTATGTATTTGCCCAGAGTATGACCGCCTATGGTATTTACTACCTAGAGGGTGATACCTGGCGTCTAGTAACATCGGTGCCGGTGAGCGCGGTGACGGTGGATCGGGTGACAGCGAAACTTTCGCCTGATCTGCAACGTGTGGCTTACATGATTGCCGATGGAGAGACCGGTAATAGTGCCGTTTTCACCACTGACCGTTTTGGAATGGGTACGAACCTGATCTATAGCAGCGAGGATCCGGCTCTAGCTGCCACATCATTCGCATGGTACGGCGAGCAAGTAGCCTACACCCTGGCCCGAGGCCCCTTCGCGGGGACGGCGAGCGAGGGCACCGCCAACAACCTTGCCGAGCAGGCGGCTGTAGCGCCCTACGCTGGCGAAATCTGGCTGAGCAGCATCGACGGCATAACTCAAACACAGACGATCAGCCAGAGCGCCGGGCTAGTTTTGGGAAGCACAGACGGAGCCGGTCCACTCTTCTATACGGCGGTGAACACCCAGACGCAGGAACTGGTGGGCCTGAACAGTGTCTCGTCTATGGGTGAGGTCACCGAACTGTTTCGCTCGCAGGTGAACGCCGAGGGGCACGGGACGGTTTACCTCTCATTTGATCTGGCACAGACGGCCCCAGGCGTCACACGCATTGCCGCCGTGACCGCAAGCGAATTCGGCGCAACCGTCCCTGAGAGCGGCACACAACTGATTACCACCGCGCTCGATGGCGGTGATGTGCAGACTGTCCTCAGCGACCCTATGGATATTGGTGCAGCAGTCTGGTCGCCCCAGGGCGACAAAGTGGCGGTAGTGCGCCAGTCCACAGGCGAGGCCAGCATCTATAATCTGGGGCAGGGGACGACGCAGACAATCCCGGGGGCTATACAAACAAGCATTCAGTGGAGCACCAACGGTGAGTCGCTGATCACTCTGCCAGCAATTAATAGTGATACCAACCCTTTCTCTAAGGGGCTAATGGTGCTGGGCCTCAATGGTGCAACCCTAGCCTCAGCAGAGACACAGGCGAATGCCAATACAAATTTCGCGCGCTATCTCGTGCCAGGCTTTAACCCAACAACCTTCGAGCCATATGTCCACCAGAAGCTCGACACCCCCGCAAGCTTCGGCGGTAAATACAACTCATGCGGGTCTTCTTCGACGGTGACAGTCTTAGCAAGCCTGGGTAAGATAAGCGGGCCGCTTGGAGGCCGGGTGCAGGATTTTCACAATGGGCACACGTACAACGGGATCTATGTACCGTCAGCGTCCTTTGGTCGTGAGCCCTCGGAGCGGGCGCTGCGGGCGTACGGGATTGATCAGAATACCCAATTCCACATCTCATCGCTACAAGGCGTCATCAACGCCCTTGAGCGCAATCACGCCGTAATTGCATCAACTCTTCTAACGCCACCTCCTGGGCATATCATTACGATCATCGGCTATGACCGTGCTGGCGCTGATGTTCGACTGATCGTCAATGACTCGTGGGGCAATGCTAATAATCCCATTGACCCAAACACTAACAAGCCGATTCCCTACGGCACTGCCAGAAATGGCCAGGGTGTGGTCTACACCTGGGAGAAGCTCAAGTTCCAATGGGGATTCGAGGTCAATGCCGCGGCAAGTGCGTCTGTCGGAGCAAACCAGTGGCGGGGCGAGTACTATAACAACCCTTCACTCGCGGGGGCCCCGGCTCTCGTGCGTGGCGACGACGCGATCAACTTCATCTGGGGCGGCGGCTCGGCAGCCCCCAGCCTACCAGTTGACAGCTTTTCGGTGCGCTGGAAACGCGACGTAACCTTCACCACCAGCGGCGTCTACCGCTTCACCACAACCTCTGACGATGGACTGCGCATCCTGATCGATGGAAGGCCGGTGCTCAACCAGTGGTATCCGCACCCGCCAACCGCTGTGAACACGGATGTCTATATAGCGGCAGGTCGCCGCAGCATCATGGTCGAGTACTACGAGGCGGGAGGCGGGGCTACGGCCCAAGTGGGATGGGGCTACCTCAGCCCCGGCATGGCCTGGGAGGGCAGCTACTACAGTAACCGCAATCTCCAGGGGGAGCCTGCCTTTATACGCAACGACGGCGACATTAATTTCAACTGGGGCTACGGCAGCCCAGGGGGCGGTGTGGGCGTCGACGACTTCTCAGTACGCTGGCAGCGCAGTCTGTATCTCCCCGGCGGCGCCTGGCAGTTCTACACCCGCAGCGACGATGGTAGCCGGGCCTTCCTCGACGGACGCCAGGTGCTTAACCAATGGTGGGATCACCCCGCAGAATCGGCCTACTCGGTCTACCAGAAGATCGACGCGGGCAACCACAATCTAGCCGTCGACTTCTACGAGCGCGGCGGTGCCGCCTCGATGCAGTTCGCCTTCTGGCCACGCGTGATAGCTGAGTACTGGGATCAGCGTGACTTCCGTGGAAACTACCGTACTGAGGTACTGAATTCGGTTGATCGCAACTGGGGTTTGAGTGGCCCACATCGCAACTGGTGGCAGTCTCAGGACAACTTCTCAACCCGCTACACCTGGCCAGTCTCGCTCCGTGGCGGTGACTATCGTATCTGCGTGGACTCGGATGATGGCTTTCGATTTATCGTCGATAACATCACCCGGTTTGAACGGTGGAAGGACAGCAACTCCACGACATGCCAGAACATCCGCATCGATCCCGGTTGGCGTACCTTTCGCGTCGAGCACTACGAAAACGGTGGCGGAGCACGTGTACGTGTCACATGGGGTCGCGCCGATGGCAGCGCATGGTACGGAATCGCACAGCCCTCAATGTCAGCCCTGACCAACACCAATGTGGCACGAGCAAACGCACAGCCCGCAACGGTTGACGACCTGACCGCGTACTTCCAGCTGCTTCACGAGCATGGAACCCTCGGATTAGGCCTAGAGGCAGAGCAACAAGTGTTACCGAGTACGTACCTCGTGCATCTACCACTGATCGTACGGTAGCAAGCATGGTGTAGATATAGCAGTCCTACGCCGGTCGTGAAGCCATTCTCATCGAGCTATGAGCGCTCCACATCAGGAAGCGGTGGCCAAAGAAGCGGATTCATAACCTCGGTAGGATTGCTATAGATCTTCAGATAAAGAATCTGGAAGGCCGTTCGCACGTCGCTTGCTGATGCCTTGCTCGGCGGCGCTCAGGCCGATCCTTCCAGATTCTTGATCTGAAAGACTATATATCTGAATGCGAGAGGGATGTAAAGCTTTGGATCTTTGGGAATTCCCGTGAAACCATCTAGTACAGCTTTCTGGAGATTCGTACCGGGTTGTGCGGCTTGGAATCCTAGCGGGCGTGCTGACCATACTCTCAATAACTCGGTACACTTTTCCAGAAAGCCGTACTAGATGTAGTAGCTCTACCGGGAAATCCTGGAGAGCCGAAAAGGCTCTCCAGGATTTCCCGGAGTAAGCCCTACATTTAGTACCCCGTAAACTAAGTTTCCTTGTATTTTACGTTGGCGGCATGAACCTGCTC
>JBAXES010000109.1:0-9656 GCA_037140315.1 Chloroflexales bacterium | reverse complement strand
CGCATCCTGATGCAGTGCAATTGCCTGAACGGTAACGTACGCTGAAACCTTGCCTGAGGAGACAACCGGTGGAGCTGAACCTGAGGGAGCTGATCGACCTGCTCGTGCGCTGGACCCACGTGATCGCCGGGATCATGTGGATCGGGAACTCAATGCTGTTCAACTGGCTCGACCGCAACCTGGAGCCGCTCGACTGGCCCAGGGAGGGCGTGCAGGGCAAGATCTGGCTGCTCCACAGCGGCGCCTTCTACGAGGTGGAGAAGAAGCTGCTGCCCAGAGGCGCGCGCTACCCCGAGAAGGTGCACTGGTTTATGTTCCAGAACCTGACCACCTGGGTCAGCGGGATCTTCCTGCTCGCCATCGTCTACTACATGGGCGGGGCGGCCTTCATGATCGACCCGACGGTGGCCCAGCTCAGCGCGCCCGTCGCCATCACCGTCGGTGTGGCCACCCTCGTGGGCGGCTGGTTCGTGTACGACCTGCTCTGGCGATCGCCCGTCGGTAAGAGCACGCCGCTGGCCTTCGCGATCTCCTTCGCCCTGCTGATCGGCATCGCCTTCGGGCTCGCACACTGGCTGAGCGGGCGGGCGGCCTACATCCACATCGGGGCTCTGATGGGCACCCTGATGACCGGCAACGTCTGGCTGTACATCGTGCCCTCGCAGCGCGGGCTGGTGGCGGCCACCAAGGCCGGCGAGCCCCAAGACCCGGCGCTCTCGAACCGGGCCAAGCAGCGATCGATCCACAACAACTACATGACCTTCCCGGTGCTGTTCATTATGATCAGCAACCACTACCCGATCACCTACGGCAACCAGCTGAACTGGCTGATTCTGGCCGTGCTGATGGTGGGCAGCGCGCTGATCCGCCACTTCATGAACATCCGCTTCAGCTACGGGCCGTGGCTGCGCTGGGCCGCCGGCGCCGGCATTGTGGCCATGGCCGCCGTGATGATGCTGACGGCCCGCCCGGTGCGCACCCCCAGCGCCGCCGCCGCCGAGGGGCCGGTGAGCTTCGCCGCCGTGCAGGCCGTGATCAGCCACCGCTGCGTGGTCTGCCACTCGGCCCACCCCACCGACGATATCTTTATCATCGCGCCCACGGGGGTGATGTTCGACACGCCGGAGCAGATCGCGGCCATGGCCACCCGGATCAACGAGCGCGCCTTCGTCTCGCGGACGATGCCGTTCAACAACAAGACCGGCATCACCGACGCGGAGCGCGATATGCTCGGGCGCTGGTACGCCCAGGGCGCGAAGACCGCGCCCTGATGGGCTGGGGCTGCCGCCCTAAAGACCTACATATGGATGCCAGGCATGCACATGTTGCACTGGCTCTGCTGCGGCGCGGCTACGCCGCGCCGCAGCAGAGCCAGCTTTTTTTGTGGGAGAGCGAAGCTCTCCCACACCCTCACCCGCAGAGCCAGCTTTTTTGTGGGAGAGCCTCGCTCTTCTCGCACCCTCATCGTGCGGCGCAGCGCCCTACGCGCGGGCCTGCGCGATCACGTCGCAGATCTGGCCGAGGTGGCTGTCAGCGTGGAACAGGCCGAGGGCGTGGCGCCCGCGCGCGTCGATCACCGGGCCGCCCGGCCAGGCCTCGCTGGCCCCTTCGAGGTGCGGGCTGTCGGGCCACATGTCCAGCGCGGCCAGGCACATGCGCCGGCTCTCGGCCAGGCGCTGGCGCACCTGGCCCATGGTCGTCACCGTCTCCCAGGGCGTCTCGGCGCGCGAGCGACCGTGGGGAGCCACCCCGCGGGCCATCTCCGCGCCAAGGACCGCCGACTCCTCGCAGCTCGCCGCCAGGTGGACGATCACGTGGCCGAGGGTCCAGGCGATGTTCGCCTCGCCCGCCGTCGCCGCAGCCGGGTCGTTGGCCTGCGGGTCGGCGGGCTGGAAGACCACGTCGGCGTCGGAGCACGCGGCGATCAGGCCGAGGATGGCGTCAAAGAGCTCGCCGGTTGACTGGCGCAGGTCGGACAGCGTTAGCCCGGCCGCGATCTCCTGGAGCGCGCTGACGCGCGTGTAGGCGGGGGTGAAGTCGATCATTGGGTGGGCGCTCCTTAATTACATCATTAAACACTATTCTATGTATCATAACACGACACACCAACGCTAGCCCCGGCTACTGCCCCAGCCGCCAGGGCTAGTACAACGTCACCTCCCGGTGGGGGTGTGGGGGCGCAGCCCCAGGGGCTTTGCACTAACCCTGCCCCAGCCGCTCCAGCAGGGTGCAGTAGGCGCTCTGGCCCTTATGGAAGCTGGCGAGGCGAAAGAACTCATCGGGCGAGTGGGCGCCCTCGTCCTCCATGCCGAAGGCGAAGCTGGCGGTGTAGGCCCCCAGGTGGCGCTGGAAGAGGCTGCACACCGGGATGGAGCCGCCGCTGCGCACATAGTAGGGATCCCTGCCGTACAGCTCCACGAGCACCGCGCGCACCGCCGCGTTGCCCGGCTCGTCCTCGGGCACCAGGTAGGGGTAGGCCCGGAAGGCCAGCGGGGTGACAGTCGCAGTCACGCCGGGGGGCGTGTTGGCCTTGACGTGGGCCTGGAGCAGCTCGACAATCCGCGAGGGGTTCTGGTCGGCCACCAGGCGGCAGGTGATCTTGGCGTGGGCCGCGCTGGGCAGCACCGTCTTGATGCCCTCACTCTGGAAGCCGCCCCAGATCCCGTTGACCTCCAGGGTCGGCCGGCCCCAGGCCCGCTCGCGAGCGGTGTAGCCCGCCTCGCCGAAGAGCGCCGGCACCTCCAGGCTCTCGATCTCGGCGGACTCGTCGTAGGGCACGCGGGCGATCCGCTCGCGGTCCTGCTCGCTCAGCGGCACGACCTCGTCGTAGAAGCCGGCCACCGTCACCGCGCCGTCGGAGCCGTGCATCGAGGCGATCAGCGTGGACAGGGCGTGGATGGGGTTCTGCACCACGCCGCCGTACATGCCCGAGTGCAGGTCGGCACGGGCCGCCTTCACGTCGATCTGCACGCCACAACCGCCGCGCAGGCCAACCAGGATGAGCGGCTCGGTCTCGCTCCACTGGCCGCCATCCGAGCTGAGCACCATGTCGCAGGCGAACAGCTCCTTGTGCCTGGGGATGAACTCGCCGAGCTGCGGGCTGCCGATCTCCTCCTGGCCCTCGAAGAAGAACTTCAGGTTCACCGGCAGGGTGCCCTGGCCCCTCAGCATGGCCTCGACGGCCAGGATAGGCACGAGCATATTACCCTTGTCGTCGCTGGCCCCGCGGGCGAACACCTTACCGTCGCGGATGTCGGGGTCGAAGGGCGGCTTCGTCCAGAGGTTGAGCGGGTCCACCGGCTGCACGTCGAAGTGGCCGTAGATCATCACCGTGGGCTTGCCGGGGGCGTGCAGCCAGTCGGCGTAGACCACCGGGTGCCCGCCGGTGGGCAGGATCTGCGTGTGCTCCATGCCGGCGGCCGTAACCCGCGCGGCCACCCACTCGGCGGCGCGCTGCACGTCGCCGGCGTTGGCCGAGATCGCCGAGATGCTCGGGATGCGCAGGAAGTCCAGCAGCTCGTCAAGGAAGCGCGGCTGATTGGCCTCAAGGTAGCTGTTCCAAGTTGGCATAATCTGTGCAACTCCTGTACAATGCACACAGACGGAGTGGCCGTCCACGCGCCCATCGTTTGACATGACCAAGATCAGTGGCGTAAATAGTATACAGGAGTTTCCCCGATGGCCGATCAAACCGCACCGTCCGCCGACGCCAGCCAGCGGTCCGCCGACGTGACTCGCCAGGCGGCAGTGGTGGCCGCACTAGCTGCCACCATCGCCGTCAACACCATCGCCATCAAGCTGCCGCTGAACGGGCAGAGCACCGGCGCGATCTCGGCCCGCTTCCCGCTCAAGATCACGCCGCCGGGGTACGTCTTCGGCATCTGGGGGGTGATCTACAGCGGGCTAATGGGCTACGGGATCTACCAGGCCCTGCCGGCCCAGCGCGAGAACCCGCGCCTGCGCCGGGTGGGCTGGCCCTTCGTGCTGAGCTGCGCGGCCAACGTCGCCTGGATCTTCCTCTGGCACTACAACCGGCCCCGGCTGAGCCTGGGGGCCATGTTCGGCCTGCTGCTGGCCCTGATCACTATCAACACTCGGCTAGGCAGGGCACTTGAGGGGCCGCTGGGCGAGAAGCTGCTGGCCAAGCTGCCCTTCAGCGTCTACCTGGGCTGGATCAGCGTGGCCACGCTGGTGAACATCACCGTGCTGCTCTATGATGTCGGCTGGGACGGCTTCGCGATCAATGAGGATGTCTGGACGGCGGCGCTGCTGAGCATCGGCGCGGGCGCGGGCGCGGGCATGGGCGCGCTGCGCGGCGATGTGGCCTTCCCGCTGGTGCTGGTCTGGGCCTTCCGGGGGATCGCCGAGAAGCAGGCCGACAACGCGATCATCGCGCCGACCGCGAAGGCGGCCACGGCGGCGGCGGCGCTCAGCGCGGCGGCCGGGGTCTGGCGGGCTACGAAGTAGCGATCCTGGGCCACCGGCCCCAGAGTCTCTTGTTGTATCGCCAAAAATGCCAGCTTCGCTAGCATTTTTGGCGATACAATGCAGGTTTTTATGTGCCCAGCAGGCACATACCGCACTGGTTTTTTGTGGGAGAGCGAAGCTCTCCCACACCCTCACGAGAGGGCGGCAGCCCTATCTAGAGCGAACCCTGCATCAGCTCGCTGCTGGGCTGCGGCATCGTCAGGATGCCGTTGAGCATCGCCGGCGGCCCCGGCAGCAGGGCCGCCTGGAGCACCTGGTCGAGGGTGTCCACTGGCACGAAGGTCAGCTCATCGAACACCTCGCGCGGCAGGTCATCGAGGTCGGCCTCGTTGCGCCGCGGCAGGATGATCGTGCGGATGCCGGCGCGGTGGGCGCCGAGGGCCTTCTCCTTGATCCCGCCGATCGGCAGGACCCGCCCGCGCAGCGAGATCTCGCCGGTCATGGCGACATCGTCGCGCACCAGGCGGCCGGTGGCGGCCGAGGCCAGGGCCGTGGCCATGGTGATGCCGGCCGAGGGGCCGTCCTTGGGCACCGCGCCCGCCGGGACGTGGATATGCACGGCGTGGCGGTCGAAGAAGGTCGGGTCGATCCCCAGGCTGCGCGAGCGCGAGCGCACGTAGGTCAGGGCGGTCTCGGCGCTCTCCTTCATCACGTCGCCCAGCTGGCCGGTGATCTTCAGCTCCTTGTTGCCCTCGACCGCCGTCGCCTCGATGAAGATGATGTCGCCGCCCACGGGGGTCCAGACCATACCGGTGGCCACGCCGGGCTGGTCGATGCGCTCCTTGGCCTCATTGTAGAAGCGCTGGCGGCCAAGGGCGGTGCGGACGAAGTCGGGCGTAATGGTGAATGCTGAATGCTGAATGTTGAATTCGCCCTGCGCCTGCACCTCTGCGCCGGTGGTCGCGTCATTATTCAGCATTGGCTCGGCCTCGGCCAGCCGCTTGGTGACCTTGCGCAGCACCGCGCCGATATTGCGCTCCAGGTTGCGCACGCCGGCCTCGCGGGTGTAGTCGCCGATCACCGTGCGCAGGGCGGCCTCGCTCACCTCGGCCTCGGCGGGGCGCAGCCCGTTGGCCCGCAGCTGGCGCGGCACCAGGTGGGTCTGGGCGATACGCACCTTCTCGTCCTCGATGTAGCCGGAGAGCTCGATCACCTCCATGCGGTCGCGCAGGGCCGGCGGCACCGTGTCCCAGGTGTTGGCCGTGGCGATGAACAGCACCTGCGAGAGGTCGAAAGGCAAGTTCAGGTAGTGGTCGGTGAAGGTGTTGTTCTGCTCGGGGTCGAGCACCTCCAGCAGGGCGGAGGCCGGGTCGCCCCGGTAGTCGTTGCCGATCTTATCGACCTCATCGAGCAGGATCACCGGGTCGGAGCTGCCGGCGCGGCGGATCTCCTGGATGATCCGGCCAGGCTGCGAGCCGATGTAGGTGCGGCGGAAGCCGCGCAGCTCGGCCTCATCGCGCACGCCGCCGAGGCTCATGCGCACGAAGTTCCGGCCGAGGGCGCGGGCGATGCTCTGGCCCAGGCTGGTCTTGCCGACGCCGGGCGGGCCGACGAAGGCCAGGATCGGCTCGCGACCGGGGCGCCCGCCGTCTTCGCCGAGGGTGGCGCGGCGCTGGCGCACGGCCAGGTACTCCAGGAGCCGCTCCTTGACCTGGGTCAGGCCGTAGTGGTCCTCGTCGAGCACCTGACGGGCATGGGCCACATCGATCGGCTTGCCGGTGGGCGTGTTCCAGGGCAGCTCGGCCAGCAGCTCCAGGTAGGTGCGCACCATCTGGTACTCGGGCGAGCTCGCGTTGATGCGCTGGAGGCGGCCCAGCTCGCGGTCGGCCTCCTTGCGGGCCACGTCTGAGAGGCGGGCGGCGGCCAGCTTCTCACGCAGGTCGTCGAGCTCGGCCACCTCATTATCGTCCTCGCCGAGCTCCTTCTGGATGGCGCGCATCTGCTGGCGCAGGTAGAACTCGCGCTGCTGCTTGGCCGCGCTCTCCTGCACCTCGTGGCGCAGGCGGGATTGTACCTCCAGCACGGCGACCTGCTTGTGGTAGAAGTCACGCACCTTGGTGAGGCGCTCGACGATATCGAAGGTCTCGATCAGATCCTGGCGCTCGGCGAAGGTGTAGTCCGGCGAGTAGCCGGTGTTATCGGCAAGGTGGCCGGGGTCCTCGATCGAGCGCACGAAGTTGCGGATCTCCTGCGTCACGCCGGGGCGCAGATTGAGCACCGTGTCGATGGTGGCGCGCGTCTCCAGGATCAGGGCGTCGAGATCAGGCGTGTGGGTGATCAGGTCTGGGCGGCGGGTGAAGGTGAAGCGCTGCGAGCCCTCGTGATCGGAGGGCGTGCCGATCTCGGCGCGCACAATGCCGCGCACGACGATCCCGCTCACGCCACCGGGGAGCATGCCGGACTGCTCGATCCGCGCGACCACGCCCACGTCGAAGATCTGCTCGCGCAGGGGCCGCGATTCATCGGCCTCGGGGCGACGGGCCACCAGCAGGATCTGGCGGTCAGACTTCATCGCCGCCTCAACCACCGGGAGCATCGCATCCTCAAGGCTCAGGCTGATCACGGTATAGGGGAAGACCACCGCGCCGTCGAGGGCGATCAGCGGCAGGGTCTGGGGGATCTCGGTTGCTGGATGAGACTGAATGGGCTCACTCATAGTGTGCTGCTCCGTTCATTGAAAGCGGAATGATCATTCCGCGTTGAAAGTATTATGGAACTGTTATCCAGGCTTGTCAATGGGAGCGGGGGTGATTCTAGCGCAGCTCTAACAGAGGGGGTGCAGCGCAGGAAGTGGAATATAGCTTCCGCTTCACCCCCACGCTATGCTATACTGGCCGACGACGAGCAAGAGCGGGCTACGAGCGAGGAGCAATCAGATGGGCGAGGGGCCTGAGGTGGACGCGCGGCGCAAGCGGCGGGACGCGCAGCGGAACATGGAGCGGGTGCTCGAGGCAGCCCAGGAGCTGTTCGCCGAGCGCGGCCCCGAGGTGACGATGGAGGAGGTCGCCCGACGGGCCGGCGTCGGCGTCGGCACGATCTACCGGCGCTTCCCCAGCAAAGAGATCCTCTTCGCTGCGGTGAGCGCGGCCGCCTGCCAGAGCACGCGCCACTGCCTGGCCCAGGCCGCCGCCGACGCCCACGACCCGCTGGAGAAGCTGCGGGCGATCATCCTGGCGCAGTACCGCCAGAGCGCCGGCCAGGCCGCCCTGATCGACCTGCGGCCCGACCCGTCCGACGCCCCGCCGGACCTCGACCACCCCGGGCTCTACGCATCGATCCACACCCTGCTCGCCCGCGTGATCGCCGCCGGCCAGCGCCAGGGCCGCATCCGCAGCGGCGACGCGCACATGCTCGCCGCGATCTGCCTAGAGCTGCTCAGCCCGCGCACGGTGCAGAACCTCAGCCGGCTGGCCGGCGATGATGTGGATGTCGCCGCCGACCAGGTGGTGGGCTTCCTCACCGCCGGTCTCGCGGCATAGTATACATATGTGCCCAGCAAGCACATGTTGCACTGGTTCTGCTGCGACGCGACTACGCCGCGCCGCAGCAGAACCAGTTTTTTTGTGAGAGAGCGAAGCACTCCCACACCCTCACCACAAATAGGACTAGCTCGCGGGCTGGGCGGCGGGCTCGGCAGCGGCGACCGCCTGCCGCTCGCTGCCGTCGCGGTAGGTGCGCAGGCTCGGCGTGGTCA
The DNA here is from genome assembly GCA_037140315.1 of Chloroflexales bacterium. Classification (GTDB taxonomy): domain Bacteria; phylum Chloroflexota; class Chloroflexia; order Chloroflexales; family Chloroflexaceae; genus Oscillochloris. The sequence continues at coordinate 1,474 of JBAXES010000109.1, read as the reverse complement.
GGGCCACCACACCGGTCATCAGGGCGCAGGCCAGGCCGCCGAGGGCCACCGAGATCGGCCCGCCGAGCATGCGCGCGGCGACGCCGGCCTCGATCTCGCCCAGCTGCGGGCCGCCGGCGAAGAAGAGCATGTTCACCGAGACCATGCGCCCGCGCAGCTCGTCGGGTGTCTCCAGGTTGCGGATGGTGCCGCGGATCACCATGCTCACCGTGTCGGATGCGCCGGTGAGGGCCAGCATGATCAGCGAGAGCCAGAATGCGCTCGCCAGGCCGAAGACCATCGTCGCCAGGCCGTAGGCCACCACTGCGGACAGCAGCAGCCGGCCCTGGCGGCGGCCGACCCCGTAGATCGAGCAGTAGATGCTCGCCACCACCGCGCCGGCCGAGGGCGCTGCGAAGAGCAGGCCCATGCCCTGCGGGCCGACGGCCAGGATATCGTTGGCGAAGAGCGGCAGCATTGTGGTGGCCGAGCTGAAGAAGGTCGCCAGGAAGTCGAGCAGCATGGTGCTGAGGATGAGGCTATTGCGGCGCACGAAGCGCAGCCCCTCGATCGCCGCGCCCAGGCTCACGTTGCGCCGCTCGCCCTGCACCGGGTAGGCCCGCATGAGCAGCAGCGCGACGATGATCACCCCGAAGGTCACGGCGTCGATCCAGTAGACCGCGCCGACCCCGGCGGCGGCGATGATCACGCCGCCCAGGGATGGCCCCATCACCGTGGCCAGCTGCATGGCGGTGATGTTCAGGCTGAGCGCGCCGGCCAGGTGCTCGCGCGGCACCAGCGCGGGGATGAGCGCCTGGCGCGCGGGCAGGCCCAGGGTGTTGGCCGCCGCTGCGATCGCCGTCACCGCGTAGATCACCCACAGCGAGGCCGCGCCGACCGAGCTGGTGGATGCCAGGGCCAGCGAGCAGAGCAGCATCGCCACCTGCGAGCCGATCATCAGTCGCCGCCGGTCCACCGCGTCGGCCAGGACGCCGCTGCCCAGGGCCAGCAGCAGCAGGGGCACCAGCCGCGCCGCGCCGATCAGCCCGAGCGCCAGGGGGTTGTGGGTCAGGGCGTAGATCTGCCAGGCCACGGCGGTGCGGCTCATCTCGGTGCCGGCCATCGACACCATATTGCCGAACCAGAGCAGGGTGAAGTCGCGCGAGCGCAGGGCGGCCAGGGGCGCGGTGGGTGCTGCCATAGGAGTGTTTGACTCGTCCAATATTGCGGGTCCGGAGGGGCTATTATAGCCGGTTTTTGATCATAGAGAGGGTTGTAGGGAGAGTTCCACTCTCCCTACAACCCTCTCTTGACGACCTCGCGGGCGATGGCACCGAGCAGGGCCAGCTCGTGGGCGTCAGGGGCGGCGCGCATGAGCAGGGCGCGCAGGGCGCGTTCGGTGGCGGCCCCATCGCCGGACTTATGGAAGTCGATGGCGCGCAGGGCCGCGCCGATCAGCTCCATGGCGGAGTCGAGATCGGCGGCGGGGGCGACG
>JBAXES010000108.1:0-9667 GCA_037140315.1 Chloroflexales bacterium | reverse complement strand
GGCGAGGACGAGGTGCGGGCCTGGCCGATCCGCCGCAACACGCCCGCCGTCGAGGCCGCCGGGACGATCCACTCCGACATCCAGAAGGGCTTTATCCGCGCCGAGACGGTGGCATACAACGACCTGATCAGCGCCGGGGGCATGAGCGAGGCCAAGAAGGCGGGCACGGTGCGGCTGGAGGGGAAGACGTATATCGTCCAGGACGGCGACATCTGCCACTTCCGGTTTAATAAGTAGCGGGGCGCGAAGGCCCTCACCCCCATGCCCCCCTCTCCCGCTGCGGCGGGCGAGGGGGTGTCATATGCCGATGTGGGCGAACGCTGCGCGTTCGCCCACATCGGCATATGATTAGCCGCCGATCTCGGCGAGGGCCGTGTCGGGGTCGATCAGCGCGGCGGGGCCGGCGATGCGGCCGCGCACGGTCTCCAGGCCCAGGCCCAGGCCGCCGATCGCCGACACCACAGCGTCCTCGTGGTCGCGGTGAGTGATGAAGACGACGGTGGGGCCGGTGTCGGTGGAGGCGTAGACGGGCACGCCCTGGGCGCGCAGGTCGTTGCACATGCGGAAGAGGGCGATGTTCTCGGGTTCCCAGCCGATCAGCTTATTCTCGCGGCTGCCCGACATCGTCACCCCGTGCAGGCGCATGCTGTCCAGCTCGGCGAGCTGCCCGACAGTGCGCCAGTCGCCGGCGCGGATGGCATCGAGGCACTCGATGATCTCGTCGGCGCGGCTGCGCATCCAGCTCTTGAAGAAGCTGCTCTGCGGGGCGTCGTGGTGGGCCGACTCGGTCTTCAGGCCGACCCGCGAGTCGATCGGGACGGTGATCAGGCTCACATGGGCGAGCTGGCCCTCGCCATCGAGCTGTACGGCAAAGCTATCGGCGTGGGGCAGGCCGGGGTAGCTGAGCCAGAGGGCCAGGCCGCCGGCGGCGCTGCGGCAGCCCGACCCGGCCAGGAGGCGGGCGAAGCAGCTAAGGAAGCGCCGGTTGCCGGCCAGCTCCGGCCCGTAGAGCGCGGCCAGGGCGGCCGAGGCCAGGGCGGCCGAGGCCGAGGCGCTGGTGCCGAGGCCCTTGCCGGCCACGCGCGACTGGAGCACATTGCGCGAGGCGACGCGGGCGCGGGTGCGGGTACCGGACAGCTCGCGCACAGCGTCGAGGGTCTGCACGATCCGGTCGAGGTCGCGGCCGACGGCAGGCGCGCCGCCGATGGCGGCGCTATCCTCGGCAAGGTCGGGGCTAAACTCAACGTAGGTGGTGGTGTGGGCGGCGCTGTTGTTGACCGAGATCGAGGGCAGGTAGGCGATGCGGGAGGCCCAGTCGCTTAGGCCATGGTACTTGAGCACGCCCTGCATGGGGAAGGCGCGGGCGGCGGCCCGGCCGCGGGGCAGGGGGGCGGGGATGCTGCGCGGGTACGGCTCGTAGGCCACGCCGTGGGCCTCCAGGGCGGCCAAGATGCGCTCGTTCCCGGCGCGCATGGGCGCGATCATATCCTCGAAGCCGGGTGGGATATTTGTTGTCATAGTTATCACGCTGGGGCGCAGCAGCGGGGTCGGCTGGCGCAGCAAGCTGCGCCAGCCGACCCCGCTGCCGCGCCCTTACATTACCTTCGCTCGTAGTTCGGCGCCTCTTTGGTGATCGTCACATCGTGGGGGTGGCTCTCGATCTGGCCAGCCATCGTGATGCGTATGAAGCGGGCCTGGGTGCGCAGGGCGTCGATATCCCTTGAGCCAGTGTAGCCCATGCCGGCGCGCAGGCCGCCGACGAGCTGAAAGACCGTATCGCCGAGCGGGCCTTTGTAGGCGACCATGCCCTCGATGCCCTCGGCCACCAGCTTCTTGCCCTCGCCGCCCTGGAAGTAGCGGTCGCCCGAGCCGCGCTTCATCGCGCCCATGCTGCCCATGCCGCGGTAGGTCTTGTAGCTGCGGCCCTCGTAGAGGATCGCCTCGCCGGGGCTCTCCTCGGTGCCGGCGAAGAGCGAGCCGATCATCACGCTGTGCGCGCCGGCGGCCAGGGCCTTGGGGATGTCGCCGGAGTACTTGATGCCGCCGTCGGCGATGATCGGCACGCCGAAGCGCTCGGCGGCGCGGGCGCAGTCCATCACGGCGGTGATCTGGGGCATGCCCGAGCCGGTGACGACGCGGGTGGTGCAGATCGAGCCCGGGCCCTGGCCGACCTTCACCCCGTCCACCCCGCGCTCGATCAGGGCGAGGGTGGCGCTGGCGGTGGAGACGTTGCCGGCGATCAGCTGCATGGCGGGGAAGGTCTCGCGGACGCGCGAGACGGCGTCGAGGACGCCCACAGAGTGGCCGTGGGCGGTGTCGATGGTGATCACGTCGGCACCGGCGCGCGTGAGGGCGGCCGCCCGCTCGATGAAGTCGCCGGTGGTGCCGATGGCCGCGCCCACGCGCAGGCGGCCCTGCTCGTCCTTACAGGCGATCGGGTGCTCGATCTGCTTCATGATATCTTTGACGGTGATCATGCCGCTGAGCTTGCCCCGCCCGTTCACCACCAGCACCTTCTCGATGCGGTGCTTGTGCAGCACCGCCTTGGCCTGCTCGAGGGTGGTGCCCTCAGGCACCGTCACCAGGTTCTTGCTGGTCATCAGCTCGCGGATCGGGCGGGTGCGATCTGTCTCGAAGCGCAGGTCGCGGTTGGTGAGGATGCCCACCAGGTCGCCCTCCTCGGTGCAGATAGGCACGCCGCTGATGCGGTACTCCGCCATCAGGTCGAACGCGTCGCCGACGGTGCGGTCGGGCGCGAGGGTGATCGGGTCGGTGATCATGCCGCTCTCGGAGCGCTTGACCTTGCGCACCATCTCGGCCTGCTCCTCGATCGACATGTTCTTATGGATGAAGGCGATGCCGCCCTCGCGGGCCAGGGCGATGGCCAGGCGGTGCTCAGAGACCGTGTCCATGGCCGCGCTGACGATCGGGATGTTCATGCGCACCTTGCGGGTGAGCCAGGTGCTCACGTCAGCCTGGGCCGGCAGCACGCGCGACTCTGCGGGCACGAGCAGCACGTCGTCGAAGGTGAGGCCCTCGCGGGCGAACTTATCCTCCCACTCGATAGTCATCGGGGATCCTCCTTCGTGTGGGGGCGGACACGCCGGCCCGCCCCTAGCGACAAAAAGCCCCCGCGCAGGCAGGCGCAGGGGGCAACGGTATCGGCTTATTGGTATCGGCTGTATGGTTCGAACCCATTACTGGCGGGCTTGCCTCGTTTACATCTAGGCGGCCGATACATTCCGGCTACTATACCGTGTGACGGGCGACGCGTCAACTCGCATCACTGAGGCACCAGGGCTGGTGCAAAGTCACCTCCCGGAGGGGGTGTGGGGGCGGCTTCGCCGCCCCCACGTTATTTTTTTGTCAGGTTTGGGCGGCTTCGCCGCCCAAACCTGACAAAAAGCGGGGTCTGGGGCGCAGCCCCAGGGACTTTGCACGAGCCCTGACTGAGGCACTGAGGCGCTGAGGCACTGAGATACCTCAGTGTCTCAGTGATGCTATCATGGCCCGACTAATGATCACCTAGCAGCGAGGGTCTCACCACATGTTCCAGGCGCTCCTCTCAACGATTCAGGACGAGGTCTCAGGCGTGGCGGCGAAGGGGCTGGTGGCGCGGATCAGCCAGTGGCACCGCATCCAGGCCAGCCCGATGTACCGCGAGGCGGCCGAGTGGCTCCACGCGACGCTGAGCGGCTGGGGGGTCCAGAGCGATCTGGAGTCGTACCCGGTGGGCGAGGGGCTGCTGGCCTGGGGCGAGCCGCTGTTTCAGGAGTGGAGCTGCGAGGAGGGCTGGCTCGACCTGCTGCTGCCGGGCGGCGGCGCGCTGCGCCTGGCCGACTACCGGGCGCTGCCGCTCTCGCTGCTGCCGCGCAGCGCGTCGGCCGATGGCGAGTACGAGCTGGTGGTCGTCGCTGGCGGCGACCGCGCGAGCGACTACGCCGGGCTTGATGTGGCCGGCAAGCTGGTGCTCACCCGTCTGTCGCCGATGAGCGTCCACCGCGCGGCGATCGAGGAGCGCGGGGCGGCCGGGGTGATCTTCGACGGGATGCGCTCCATCCCCGAGATCTGCCCGCCCGGCGACCTGCCCGACGACACCCAGTACAGCTCGTGGTGGTGGTACGGCGGCGAGGCGCGGGCGTTCGGCTTCGCCCTCAGCCCGCGCGCCGGGGCCGACCTGCGCCGCCGCGCCGCCCGCGCCGCCAAGGACGGGAGCCCGCTGCGGCTGCGCGCCCGCGTGCGCAGCACGTTCAGCGACGGGGCGATCGAGTCGGTGAGCGCGCGCATCCCCGGCGAGAGCGATGAGGAGGTGCTGCTGATGGCCCACCTCTGCCACCCGACGCCCTGCGCCAACGATAACGCCAGCGGGGCCGCCGCCGTGATGGAGGTGGCCCGCGCCCTGCGCGCGCTGATCGAGTCGGGACGCCTGCCCCGCCCGCGCCGCTCTATCCGCTTCCTGTGGGTGCCCGAGATGACCGGCACCTACCTGTACCTCGCCCGCCACGAGGAGCTGATCGCCAAGACCGTGGCCGCCCTGAACCTCGACATGGTCGGGCAGGACCAGGCCCAGTGCGGCAGCGTGAGCCTGGTGGTACACACCAGCGACGCGCTGCCGAGCTTCGTGGGCGATCTGCTTGAGGCCATCCGCGACGGGCTGGGCGGCGATGCCCACACCTTCAACGGGCGCGCCGACCCGCCGCTCTTCCGCTACGCCGCCACGCCCACCTCTAACGGCAGCGACCACTACATCCTCGGCGACCCCTCGGTGGGCATCCCCACGCCGATGATCATCGAGTGGCCGGACCGCTTCTACCACACGACGGCCGACACGCTTGAGAAGGTCTCGCCGACAACCCTGGGCCGCAACATGGCCCTCGCGGGCACCTACACCTACTTCCTGGCCGCCGCCGGCGTGGCGGAGGCGGGCTGGCTGGCCCGCGAGATGAACGCCCGCTTCAGCGAGCGCCTCGCGCGCAAGCTGCAGAGCGCGATCACAGCCCGCCTCGGCGGCGACTCGCCGGGCGGGGCGCCCTGGCAGAGCCGGGCGGAGTTCCGCATCGACCGGCAGATCGCGGCCCTGGGCGACCTGCGCCGGCTCGACCCGAGCTTCGACCCGACGCCCTTTCAGGCGGCAGCCCGGGCCAGCGGCGATCTGCTCTGGTCGCAGGCCCGCGATGTGCTAGAGGGCTGGCACCCCGCCGGGCGCGACGATCTGCCGGCGGATGTGGCGGGCCTGGTGCCCAGGCGTCGCCACCGCGGCCCGCTGAGCCTGCGCTCGCATATCGCCCGGCTCCCCGCAGGTGCGCGCGACGCAGCCCTGGCCAAGCTCGGGCACCACAGCGACTTCGACGGGCTCACCGCCGATATCGCCCTCTACTGGGCGGACGGCCGGCGCACGCTCGGCCAGATCCTCGACCTGGTGGAGCTGGAGACACAGGTGCGCAGCGCCGAGGGCCTGCACGCCCACTTCGCGGTGCTGGCTGAGCTGGGGCTGATCGATCTCTAGTGGCTAGAGCAGGTGCAGGGCGAAGGCGGCGATGATCAGCGCAGCGCCGATGGAGATGCCGCTGAAGAGGTAGAGCCCGTAGGCGCGCCGGCGGGTGTGGGCCAGCAGCGCGCGCTCATCGCGGTGGCTGATGATAAAGCGGCGGCGATGATCAACCGGGTGGCGCATCAGCACCGGCTCGCCGTGGTCGTTGGCCAGGTAGGCCAGGATATAGGCGCGGTTGCCCATTGGCATGGCGTGCTCCTCGCGCCAGATCTGCCGCTCGACGTTCAGCTCGATGCCACCAGTGTAGGACTCGTAGCGGGCCACGGTCTCGGGCATATCGATCTGTGCGCCGGCGGTGTCTACGGCGATGCGGCCGGTGGAGTCGCGCACGTAGAAGCGGGGCACCTGGGCGCCCTGGTGATCCAGGCTGTGGCCGATGTTCTGCTGGCCGCGCCGACTGGCCAGGCCGTGCTGGTGCCTGGGGCTATAGCCGTAGCTATAGCCGAGGCGCCCCTTATCCTCGCTCACCGTGTAGCTGTAGGCCACGCAGAGGGCCTCGCTGTAGGGCGCCTGGAGCGGCGCGGCGCACTCGATAGTGCCCATCACCTCTACGGCGTGGCCCAGGCGGCCAGCGCGGTGCAGGGCAAAGACCTCGGCCACGCTGAGGGTCGCGGTCTCGCGGATTGCGATCATGCTGCCCTCGCCGCGCCAGGCGACGATGGCGGCGATCAGGCCGGCGATGGCGAGGAAAGCGGCTGTGATCAAAAAGATCATCGGGGTATCCTGTAGAGACGCCCCGACGGGGCGTCTCTACAGGATACCCCGGCCCTATTTCGGCCACGCGACGGGGAGCATCTTTCCTCTCTGAGTGATCGTCTCTTAACGCGAAGGCGGGGCCGACACGGCTAGAGTAGAGAGGGCTGCGGCCACGTGCGCCGCAGATATGGAGGGCGACCGATGAAGGCGATCCTTGGGAAGGTCAGCTACGTGCTGGCCAATATGGTTGTGATGGTGATCCTGCACGGCAACAGCAAGCAGTTCTGGCCGAAGATCCCATACCTGAGCCTGAAGAACGAGAGCACGTCGGAGCACGCCCGGCTGCTCTTCAATACGCTAGCGGTGGTGACGGCCTTCCAGGCCGCGCTCGGACGCCTGCCGCGCGAGCGCTGGCTGGCCCGTGGCGTGGTGCTCGCGGCCATGCCCGCCACCCTGCCGCTGGTGATCTTCGTCGGCCAGAAGGTGCTGCGCCTGCAGGGCCAGGCCGCCGAGACGTACAACCTCTCGATGGTGCCGATCCTGCCGATCGCCGCGATGATCGCCGAGGATAGAATTGCTTCGCAATGTTGAATGCTGAATGCTGAATGCTGAATGGGCTACGGCATTCAGCATTCAGCATTACGTGAGGAACACCTTGTACGCCAGGCTGTCGCTCTGGTCGGCGTGGCGATAGCCGAGGCGCTGGAGCGACTCGCGGAAGCGCCCCAGGGCGGCGGCGGGCACCTGGATGCCGGCCAGCACGCGCCCGTGGGCGCTGCCGTGGTTGCGGTAGTGGAACAGGCTGATGTTCCAGGACTCATCGAGCGACTCGAGGAACTGGAGCAGGGCGCCGGGCCGCTCGGGGAACTCGAAGCTGTAGAGCCGCTCGTCCACCGCATCGGGCGAGCGCCCGCCCACCATATGCCGCAGGTGCACCACCGCCAGATCGTCGTTAGTCAGGTCGAGGGCCTCGTAGCCGGCGGCGGCCAGATCCTCCAGCAGGGCGGCCCGCTGGTCGGCCCGCTCCAGCTGCACGCCGACGAAGATGTGAGCCTCGGCGCGCGGCGCGTAGCGGTAGTTGAACTCGGTGATGTTGCGCCCGCCCAGCAGCCGACAGAAGCGCTTGAACGAGCCCGGCTGCTCGGGGATGGTGATGGCCAGCAGGGCCTCGCGGTGCTCGCCGATCTCGGCCCGCTCGGCCACGTGCTTCAGCCGACTGAAGTTCATGTTCGCCCCGCACGTCAGGGCCACCAGGGTCTCCCCGCTTGTGCCCTGCTCCTCCACGTAGCGCTTCAGCCCGGCCACCGCCAGGGCGCCGGCCGGCTCCTGCAGCGCCCGCGTGTCGTCGAAGACATCCTTGATCGCCGCGCACACATCGTCCGTGTTCACCCGCACGATGCTATCCACGTAGCGCTGGGCCAAGCGGAAGGTGTGCTCGCCCACGCGCCGCACCGCCACGCCGTCCACGAAGATCCCGACCTGCGGCAGCGTCACCCGCTCGCCCGCGCTGATGCTCTGGAACATCGCGTCGGAGTCGTCTGGCTCGACGCCGATGATCTCAACCTGCGGGCTGATGCTCTTGAGGAAGACGGCGATGCCGGCGATCAGGCCGCCGCCGCCGATCGGCACGAAGACCTTGTAGCGCGCGGCGCGGATCTGCTGAGAGATCTCCAGGCCGATGGTGCCCTGCCCGGCGATCACCAGCGGGTCGTCGTAGGGGTGGATGAAGGTCATGCCGTTCTCGGCCTGGAGCCGGTAGGCGTGGGCCTCGGCGTCGCTGTAGCTGTCGCCGTGCAGCACCACCTCAGCGCCGCGGGCGCGGCAGGCGCTGACCTTGATCTCGGGCGTGGTGGCCGGCATAACGATTACGGTGCGCAGGCCGAGACGCTGGCCGGCGTAGGCCACGCCCTGGGCGTGGTTGCCGGCCGAGGCGGTGATCACCGCCCGCGCGCGCTCCTCGGGCGTCATGTGCGCCATACGGTTGTACGCGCCGCGCAGCTTGAACGAGAAGATCGGCTGGAGATCCTCACGCTTGAACAGCACCTCGTTGCCGAGGCGGGCCGAGAGCTGCGGCGCGGGCTGGAGCGGCGTCTCGCGGGCGACATCGTAGACGCGGCTGGTGAGGATGCGCTGGAGGTATTCGAGGTTCACTAAAAATCCTTCGCGTCGAAAGCGTCTCGCGCGTCGATTATGCGCCAATTCGCCCCGGCGCGCAAGAATGCGCCCCCCCCGGACATATGGCGGCGCGCGCCCTTCGCGCTCGTGTCTTTCGCCCGGCTTCGCGTCTTTCGTGATCAGCTTGCGCGCCACGGCGCAGTGTGGCACAATCGTTCGTGCTAGACAACGGTGAGAGGGCGGCGCGACGATGGCACACGAGGGACACACGACGAGGCTGGCGATAGCGGGCCAGCCCGACTGCGGCGTGGGCGCGCGCGACCTGCTCGGCGGCCGGTTCCGCGTGGGCCGCGCCGTGGGCTGGGGCGGGCAGGCGGTGGTCTTTGAGGCCAGCGACCAGCGGCGGGGCGGGGCGACCGTGGCCGTGAAGGTGTCGCGGCGCGACCTGCCGACCGACGAGCGCGCCGAGGCCGAGGAGGTGCTGCGCTGGGAGGGCGGGCTGCTGCGCCGACTGCGCCACCCGGCCCTGCCGAGGCTGCACGGCGCGGGCACCGGCCCGACCGGGGCCTGGCTGGCCCGCGACATGGTGCCGGGCACGCCGCTGCTGGCCCTGGCCCGCCAGGCCCCGCAGAGCCCGCAGCACGTGCTGGCCTGGGCCGCACAGATCTGCGACCTGCTGACCTACCTGCACACCCGGCCGGTGCCGGTGGTCTGCGGCGACATCAAGCCGGCCAACATGATCGTGCGCCCAGACGGCGGCCTCGCGCTGATCGACATGGGCGCGACGATGACCCTCACCCGCCGACCGCCGCGCCGGCCCCGGCCGCGCCACGGCACGCCGGGCTACGCGCCGCCAGAGCAGCTGGCCGCGCGCAGCTACGACGAGCGCAGCGACGTATTCAGCCTGGCCGTCAGCTGCTACGAGCTGCTCACCGGGATCGACCCCGGCCTCGCGCCGCTCCAGTTCGATATGGCCCGCCTCGACCGTGTCGCGCCGCGCCTGGCCCCCGGGCTGCGCACCGCCCTGGAGCTCGATATGGAGCGGCGCTGCCCCACCGCCGCCGCCCTGCGCTCGCGCCTCGGCGCCCCGGCGCCCGCCCCGCACCTGGCGCTCAGCCTCGGCATCATTGTGACGGATATGCGCGGGCTAAACGTGCTCATCCAGCGCCACCCGCAGCTGCTTGAGCCGGCCATCGCCGGGGGCGGCCTGGAGGAGTGGCTGGCCCGCCACCCCGACGCGACCCTCGGGCAGCTGCGCTACGCCCTGCGCGCCGCCCGACAGGCCCCCGCTGCGCGCGCCCGCCC
>JBAXES010000107.1:0-9691 GCA_037140315.1 Chloroflexales bacterium | reverse complement strand
CACTGGACAGTTCCAGGGGGAGCGTCGCGGGCAGATCCTCCCCCGCATCGTCGGCCACCACCAAGGCGGGCGGGGCGATCTCCGCCGGCACCACCGCCGGCACCACTGGCTCGACGGCCTCCGGCTCGATGGCCGGCGCCGGCGCGACCGCAACCACGGGGGGCGCGACCTGCGCGGGGGCGGGCGGCTCGTCGTCCAGGAACCCCAGATCGTCGTCGTCCAGCTCCTCGCCCAGCTCGTCGTCATCCAGCTCCTCGCGCTCGCCCTTCTTGCCCTTCTTGCCCTTCCGAGGCTTGAGGGTCAGCGCCCACTCTTCGAGGCTGGCCTGGAGGGTGGAGCTGCCGATGTCGATCTTGGCGATGGTGGCGCGCAGGCGGTCGGCGTCGGTGATCGCCTTCGACCCCACCTCGTCGAAGAAGGCCAGGACGATCTGCTCGGTGGCCACATCACAGTCGATGTAGGTCACCGGCACGGTGGCCTGGTCCTCGGCGATGGCGAGCTCCACCCGCAGGTGGCCGTTGACGATCTTGCCGGTGCGGACGTTGACGATGATGTCGCCGACGTGGCCCAGCTCGTCGAGCGAGGCGGTGGTGACCTGGCGCTGGTTCAGCGCGTGGATGCGAAAGTTGTGCTCCTGGGGCAGCAGCTCCAGGGGGTCTACGTCGGCGCGGTGGGAGATAAGGTTCTGCCAGATTGGTGCGGGCATGGGTGATGCTCCTGTGTCGGTCGTCTACAGATTCAGCCGCGATTGCGCAGCGCTACGCCGCCATGCCGAGGCGGCGCAGGATCTCAAAGTCGATGGTCGGCTTGCGGGAGAAGTGGGCCTCGCGTAGCAGCGCCCGCCACTGCACGTAGTCGGCCCAGCTCACCATGAAGGTCAGCGGCCCGACGGTGATCTCCTGCCACTCCACGATCAGCCGGGGCTTGGGCGTGTACCTCAGCCCCTCGGTGGCTGTGGCGAAGCTGCGCGCCATCGCGGCGAGCGCATCGTCGTCGGTCTCGATGCTGTTGAGGATGACCTCCAGGTTCACCGGGTCGATGCGGGCGAGCGTCGTGCTGCGCTTGAGGTACAGCAGCGCCTTGCGCTCCTCCTCCTCGGTCAGGTCCACGTAGTCCACCGGCACCCGCGGGATGCCCTTGCGCACCGCCAGGCTGACGCGCATGTGCCCGTCGATGATCCGGCCGGTCCTCTCTGAGACGAGGATGGGCGCGGCCCAGCCGACCGTGCGCAGCAGGGTCAGCATCTCCTCCTCTTGCTCTACCGGGTGGATGACGACGTTATCGGGGTGGTCGAGCAGCGTGCCGGGGGCCACGTTGGCGGAGCGCGTCACGCGCGATTTCCAAGTGCGAGCCATGGGTGCGTTTCCTTGCACTGCTGGCGCGCGTGTCGCTGCTGCCGGTCTATAGTAGGGTAAGGGCAGTGTACTCGTGCGACCTTACGGACGGGCGGCGGATGGTTCAGCCACCGCATCGCCCGACCCGGCCACCGTGCGCAGGAGCAGCGCCACGATGGCCGGGTCAAACAGCGTGCCCGCGCCCTCGGCGATGATGGCCAGCACCTCGCCCACCGGGATGGCCGGGCGGTAAACGCGGTCGTTGGTCAGGGCGTCAAATACATCCGCCACGGCCAGGATGCGCGCCATCAGCGGGATGGCCCGGCCCACAAGCCGTAGCGGGTAGCCCGTGCCGTCCCAGCACTCGTGGTGGCACAGCACCGCCGGCATCGACGGGAGGAGCGCCGGCACCGGCAGCATCCAGAGCGTGCCGTAGACCACGTGCCGCCGCACCTCCGCGTACTCCGCGTCGTTCAGCAGGGCCGGCTTAGTGATCACGGCGAGGCGCACGTTGAGCTTGCCCACGTCGTGCAGCAGCCCCGCGCGGCGGAGCCGACGCATGGCGGGCGCGGTGAAGCCCATCGCGGCGGCGATCCGCTCGGCGAGCGCGCTCACCCGCGCCGCGTGGCCGCACTCCTCGGGGATGCGCCGCCGCATCAGCCGCGTGTACACCCGCACCAGGCGGTCGGCCTGGCGCTCCTCGTGCTCGCGCATCGTCTACACCTCCTCTTGATCGAGCAGCGCGATGTACGCATCCAGCTCGTCATCGTCCATCGCCCCGATCGGCTTGGCCGGCGTCAGCTGCCGCACGTTCTCGGTGGCCTCGCCGAGCTCCAGCCGCTCCGCGCGCATGCCCTCGACCATCATCTGCCGGGCGTCGCCCAACGCCTTCCGCGCCGAGTCCTCGTCCATCTCCGCGATCTTCGCCATCGCCAGGATGGTCAGCCCGGCCTCCTGGAGCAGCTGCGCGTTCCGCAGCCGCCGCCGCGCCAGCCCGGCCGCCTCCCTCCGGGCCGCGTCGCTGGCGGCCTGCACCTGCTCCCGGTGCCGCTCCTTGGCGAGCTGCTGCCAGCCGTGGGCGGTCGACCAGCGCTCGAGCTGTGTGAGGCCGTACTCGCCCTGGTCCGCCAGCTTGCGGAGCGAGCGACCGGGGCCGAGGTCGAAGTAGGCCGTGAACGCCTCAAGCGCCCGGAGGGTCATCTCCTCGGGAGCGTCGCCCTCGGCGCGTGGGGTGGTGTCGTCGCTCATGGGTAGATCCTATTCCTAAGGGTTGCCGCCGTCATCGAAGGCGTGGTACTGCGTCGTCCGCTCGATGTCGTTGCCGTACTGCTCCTGCTCGCGCTGATACCACCGCGCGCGCTCGCTGGCCAGCAGCGCGTTGTGCTTCCCGAGCCCCTGCGCGCTCACCTTACTCACGTCCGCGCGGGTCTGCGCGTAAAGCTTGTCGCGGTTCAGCGCCGGGTTCTCGGCCAGCTTGTTCTCGGCGATGAGGTTGGTCAGCTCCAGCTCCTGGCGGACCGTCGGCTTCACCGCCTTCGCCCGCTCCCGGCTGCCCGCCGCCCGCCGCGCCCGGTTCAGCTCGCCCGAGAAGACATCGGCGCCGTACTCGTCGCCGTAGTCGGCCCAGGTCTGCGCCATACGCCCGGCGTGCGCGTGCTGGGCCGCCGTGTCGCCGGTGGGGTCCGCGAACACCGACTCCTCGTGCAGCAGCCGGTGCAGCTCCTCCCTCTGGCCCTCGACGCGGCCGGGGACCCCCGCCGGGGCGCGGGCGGGGGTGGCCGCAGCCGGTGGCGGCTCGCCGCCGTGCTTGGCGATCAGAGCGGCCCGCTCCGTTCGCCAGGCGCGTGTGGCCCGCCCCGAGTCAATCAGCTCGCCGTTCTTCCAGACCTCGTGCGTCGGCTCCGCGCCCTCCCGCACATGGATGGTCGTGCCGCCGTCTGCGCTGGTGAACACCGGCGGCGTGGTCGGCGGCGTGGGCCGCGCGCCTGTGCCGGGCTGCGCCGCGACGGTCGCCGCAGAGGAGCCCGTTGCGAATCGTCCGTTCCGGTCGTGGTAGGGGTTCCCGCCTGATGTGGGCATTGCTAGCTCCCGTCCTGCCCACGGGCACGCGCCGTGGTATCGTTTGCATTCAGTCGCGCCAGGGAGCGGCCCCCAGGCGTCGCGCCGGTGCGCCGCTGGTAGGCGTCCAGCCGGGCGCGCCGCTCGCGCAGCGCCGCCTCGGCATCCGGGCCGCCCAGCAGCAGCCGGTCATCGATCCCGTCCGCCGCCAGCTCGGGCGGCACCACGGCCAGCGGGCGCACCTGGCCGCGCCACGCCTGGTCAACCGTCGTGTCCATAGCCCTCGACCTCCCCGGTCTCCATGTTCTCGCGGTAGTAGACGTAGCCGTACTCCTTGGCCCAGGTCAGGTTCTGCTCGTGGATCGATTGCTCGACCCAGGCCACCGTCTCTGGGTCCTTGCCCTTGCGCGCCATGAGCCGCCCGGCCAGCTGTGAGTCGTCGTAGAGCACGTCGAACAGCGCCACCTCCGTGGACACCTCGGCGGGCTCCTGCGTGCCCGGCTTGCGCATCTGCAGGACGTGGTTGAAGCGCCCGACCACCGCGCGGATCTCGCTGACCCCGTGCTGGATGGCCATGCTCACATCGCCGCCCGAGAAGGCGGTGTCGCCGCTGCCTGGATACGTGGGGTGGTTGTGGGTGACGATGGCCCCCTTGAACGTCGCCGTCTCGGCCTTCTTGAAGGTCACCTGCTTCTTGGTCCCCGACTTCTCGGCCACGAGCACCGACCCGTCCGGGGCGAAGACCGCCCCGCTCTCGGTGGGGTTGTGCCGGGTGCGGTCCTCGAAGTCCCGCAGCGCGGTTGCCAGCGCCGGCGCGTAGCCGTGGTACGACCGTGGCCCCGTCGGCTCAGCCGTCCGGCCCGCCGCCGCGCGGATCGCGGCGTTGATCTCCGCGCCCCCGCCACCGCTGGTCGCGGGGGCGGGGGCTGGTGCGGCGTCAGCGGCGGCCCATCGGCCGCGGCGGTCGCGGTAGGGGTTGAACCCGCCTCTGTTTCCTGCTGGCATGGCTACCCCTGCGCCGCCGCCGCCTCGCGGGCGATGGCGCGCTCGTAGGCCGCGATGATCTCGCGGTGTCGGTTGACCGTCTGCTGATTCGGCCACATCAGGTTGAACTCGAACGCCAGCGCCGCCTTGACCTGCTCCAGCGGCAGCTCCTGGTGCTTCTGCCCGCTGATCAGAAAGGTGCCCTTGGCCCGCGGGGCGTTGCCCGTCCCGGCCTCCGGCCCGATGTAGGTGTGGGCCAGGTCGAGCCGCATCTTCGTGCTGTGATACTTCTGGTAGAACCACTGCCCCTTGAGGATGCGCGCCGTGTAGCCGTTGTCGTCGAGGAAGGTCAGGTTCTCCTGCGTGGCCCCGGTCACGTTCAGCGTGCCCTCGATGCTCTCCAGCGTGCGCCCCGAGGCGAAGATCTGCCCGCCCGGCCGGCACAGCGCGTTCAGGCAGGTCATCACCGACGCCTCCGCATGCAGGCTGTCGGTGCTGTTCAGCACGAACTCGCAGATGACCTTGTCAAAGCGGCCCTCCCGGTCGAGGGTGGCGATGAGGCTGTCGATCATCTTGTGGGTCGCCTCAGTGTTCAGATGCGACCCGATGCGGTAGAAGAACTCCACGCCCCAGATCCTGACCCCCTTCTCCTGGAGCAGGCGCACGTAGTCGCCCTGGCCACAGCCGAAGTCGAGGATGCGCTCGCCCGCCACGAAGCCGGGGATGTAGATCTTCTCGTAGTTGGGGGCCTTCACGCCGCGGGGCACGCCATGCTTGTCCTTGCGCACCCGGTACATCTGGGCGAAGGTCTGGGCGTAGGTGGTCTTAGGCAGGCCGTCGTAGCAGAAGGTGCCGTACTGCTTCTGGAAGATGGCCTTCACCAGCGTGGCGTCCTTATCCTCCACGTAGTAGACCCGGACGGGGATGTTGACCAGCTTGC
Organism: Chloroflexales bacterium; assembly: GCA_037140315.1. GTDB lineage: Bacteria > Chloroflexota > Chloroflexia > Chloroflexales > Chloroflexaceae > Oscillochloris. Next base: position 4,375 of record JBAXES010000107.1, on the reverse strand, counting down.
AGCTCAGGGCGTACTGCGCGCCCGAGATGCACTTGCCGCTCTTGGTGGCCACGATGCCGCCCCAGGGGCCGTAGATCGTCAGCAGGCCGCAGATGGTGTAGCGCAGCGGCCCGCCGGCGGCGCGCAGGTTGCCCTCCACATCGGCGCAGGGCACATCCACGTAGCCGGTGACAGCCGACGGGGGCACGGTGACGTGCTCATCGCCGGTGTCGAGGTCAGTGCCGTTGTGGAGCTGGTTGAACTTCATCTCGTCCATCTTGTTGAGGCCCGAGATGACGTAGGCGGGGGTGGTGTCCTTGCCGGTGGCGAGCAGGGCGCGGGTGCGCTGGTGGCCGGCCACGATCGTGCCGTTGTCGGCCACGATGATCGGCTTGACCATGCCCAGCTTCAGGATCGAGCGCTGGAGCGCCACGAAGGCGTCGTCCTCCAGGTGGCGCGGGTTGTAGGGGGCCGGGTGGAGGTTGGTGACCGGGTAGTCAGGGTGAAACATCGTGTGCCTCGTGGGTGGGTACCCACCACTGGCGCGCGTGTCGCTGCTGCCGGTCGGTGAACCATCGGATAGGAATGCGGTCAGGCGGCCTTGCGGGGCAAGGGGAGGTCGATCCGCTCCATCGCCAGGGCGGCCCGGTAGGCGTCCATGACCTCGCGGGAGCGGCCCACCCGTTGGCCGCCGGGCCAGGGCAGGTTGAACTCAAAGTCAATCGCCCACGCCACCTGGTCGGCGGGCAGCTCGAACTCCTTGGTGCCGCGCACCATGAACAGCGCGGAGCTGCCGATCTGCTCGTAGGCCGCGTGGGGGCCGATGTAGGCCGTCGCCAGCGCCGCGCCGGTCTCCGGCGTGTGGTAGTGCTGGTAGAACCAGGTGCCGTTGCGCACCTTGGAGGTGAAGTTGTCCTTGTCCAGGAAGTAGAGCGTGTACCGCGAGGCCGGCGTGCTCGCGTTGTTGTTGATGAGCGCGGCGGGGTCGGTCAGCAGCCGGCCCGAGGCGTAGATCCGCCCGCCCGGCTTGCACAGCGCGTTCAGGCAGGTCATCACCGCCTTCTCGGCCAGCATCGAGTCGGTGCTGTTCAGCACGTACTCGCAGATCACCGTGTCGAAGCGCCCGTGGGTCCTAAGCGTCTCGATCAGGCTGTCGATCATGCCCTGCGTGCCGGCGGTGTTGAGGTAGTGGCCGGTGCGGAAGAAGAACTCCACGCCCCAGATCCGCACCCCCTTGCCCTGGAGCATGCGCACGTAGTCGGCCTGGCCGCAGCCGAAGTCGAGGATGCGCTCGCCCTCCCGGAAGGCCGGGATGTAAACGTTATCGTAGTTCGGGCTGAGCGTGACGCGGGCCGCGCCCTCGCCGGTCCGCAGGCGGCGGAGCTGCGCCCAGGTCTGGGCGTAGGTCGTCTTCTCCAGCGCGTCGTAGTAGAACTCGCCGTACTGGGTGCTGAAGCGCTGGCGCACCAGGGGGGCCTGCGCGTCGGTCACGTAGTAGGCGCGGCAGGGCCGGCCGACCATCATGCAGGCCAGGGCGTACTGCGCCCCGCTCAGGCACTCGCCCGACTGGCTGACCACGATGCCGCCCCACTCGCCGTAGAGCAGGATCAGCTCGGAGATCGCCTCGCGCACGCCGGGGCTGCGCGCCTTCCGGTTGCCGGTGATCTTCTTGGGGGCGATGTCCACGTAGCCCAGCGCCGTAGACACGGGGACGCGCACCCGCTCGTCACCGGTGTCGAGGTCGGTGCCGTTGTGCAGCTGGTTGAACTTCATCTCGTCTTGCTTGTTCAGCGCGCTGATCACGAAGGCCGGCACCGTGGTGACGCCGTTGGCGGTGAGCGCCTTGAGGCGTTGGTGGCCGGCGATGATCATGCCGGTATCGGCGATGATGATGGGCTTGAGCATCCCCATCGTCGCAATCGACTCGCGCAGCGCCAGGAAGGCGGGCTCCTCGATCTTGCGGGGGTTGTAGGGCGCCGGCCGCAGGTTGGCGACCGGGTAGTGCAGGTGGAACATCGCTATGCCTCGTGGTGGGTGGTACCACTCTGGCGCGCGTGTCGCTGCTGCCGTCGGTGAGTCTGTCGGTATGCGCCGCTCGCCGTCAGGGCTTCGGTGCGGGCGGCGTTCCCTTGCGGGATTGGTCGGTGGTCGGCGAGGCAGGGCGCGGGCGGCCGCGCGGCTCCGGGCCGTGGGTGATGATGGTGCCGTCGGGCAGCCGGGGCGGCGGCTGCGCCACCCGTCGCTCCCGCCAGGATAGGCGCTTCGGATCAGACGTCATGGCCATAGCCCTCGATCTCCCCGGTCTGGAGATCCTCGCGGTAGTAGACGTAGCCGTACTTCTTCGCCATCGCGATGTTCTCCGCGTGGACGGACGCCTCAAGCTGCTGGCGCCGCTGCGCCGGCGGGGCCTTGTGGTCGTAGTCGTAGGCGTCGCCCAGGCCCAGGAAGATGTCGAAGTTCTCCTCGTTCGTGAGCGTCCGGTTCAGGGGCTCCTGGGTGCCGGGCTTACGGTACTGGGCGACGTGGTTATACCGCGTCGTGACGGCGCGGGTCTCGCTCTCGCCGCTGTGGAACCCCGCGATGATGTCCGGGCCGGAGAAGGAGGTCTCCGCGAAGCCGTCGCCCGGTATGGTCGGATGGTTATGGGTCAGGATGGCGCCCGGCAGGAGCTTCATCTGGGCGTTGGTGAGCTTCACGCTGAGGGCCTTGCCGTCCACGAACGCCCGGAGCGCACCGTCGGGGCCGATGATGGCGATGGACTCGAAGGCCTGGGGGCGGAGGCGGTCCTCCTGCTCGCGCAGGGTGGCGGCGGCGGCCGGGGTGTAGTCGCCGCCGTAGGAGCGCGGCACCGCCGGCGCGCCCCGCCCGGTCGCCTGGCGGATCGCGGCGTTGATCTGCGCGCCGCCCCCCGCAACTGCGAGGGGCGGCGCGGCACTGCCGACGTGGGTGGCGGCGGTGCCCCAGCGCCCGTGGCTGTCGCGGAACGGGTTGAACCCGCCCCGGTAGCCTCGCCCGCTGGTCATCGGCCCGCCGTTTTGGGGGCGGGCCGCGTCCAGGCGGCGGGCCAGTCGTTGAAGTCCACGGTCTCAACCGTGCCCACGAGCAGGGTGTAGATGGTGGGATCTTCGGGGAAGCCGTTCACCCGCACCGTCAGCTCCGCGCCGTCGGCGGTCGTGCGAAAGGGGAACTCCGCGCCCTGCGTTCGCTCCCATGTCAGGGGCCGGGTCAGCCAGTCGATGGTGCTCATGCCGATGCTGCTCCTTGCTGCGGCTGCGCGTACTTGGCATTGTACTCGGCGTTCGTCCGCGACGAGCTGCCGATGATGTGCTCGTAGACGGCGTCGCCGACGTGGCCCTTGTTCTTCATGCTCGCCACGAGGTACGCGAAGGTCGGGCCGTCGGGGTTGCCATACTTCTCAAGGTCGCGGGCGCGCAGGCCGGCGACGCCCTCCTGGTTCTGCATCAGCTCGCGGGCCTGCACGCGGGCGGTGTGCCGCAGCTCCTGGCAGCGCGCCGCCCGCTCGGCGGCGGGGACGCCGGATGCCTCCCAGCGCGTGTTCAGGTCGGGGATATGCTGCGTGCGCTCGTTGTACCACGTCCGCACGGCGGTGTCGTCCATCGACCGTGCGGGCGGCAGCGGCGCGCTCGCCGCGGCAGGCTCCTCCGGCAGCCCGCGCCCCGCCGCCCGGCGGAGGGCGTCATTGATCTGCTGGCCGCCGCCGCTGCCGCCAGGGGCGAACCGACCGTTGTTGTCGCGGTAGGGGTTGAAGCCCCCGCGAAATCCTCGTCCAGATGTCATTGGTGGTGTCTCCGATAACGATAGCACCAGGCCAGCAGCAGCGCGGTGCTCAGGGTGCTCCAGGCGTGCAGCGCGTAGATCGGGCCGGGCGGCAGGCTCAGCACGTAGAGCCACTGGAGCACGTTGCCGACGTTGAGCATCCACAGGGATGCGAGGCTGAAGCTGTCCACGCTCCTCGTGCGATAGACCTTCGTGAGCGACGGGATCGCGCTGACGATGAAGATCAGGCTGGCGACCGCGCCGGCGATCATGGGGAGGGTGGGGCTCGGCATAGGGGTGCGTGCGGCGCCGGCGCGTGGCCGACGCCGCCCTCTGCGCGCTGGCGCGGCGCGGCTAGTCGAGGAGGCCGGTGAGGAAGCCGTAGAGGCTGCCGTTGACCTCCAGCCAGGCCGCGATGGCACCCTCGAACCTCGCGCCCTCGTCGGGCGTGACGGGGATGCTGTACTTGCCCCAGGCCAGCAGGCGCACCATGCGGCGCGGGTGGTCGTTGGGGATGTGGTTCGTGGGGTCGAGCACGCCGTCGGCCTCCTGGATCTGGAGGGCGTCAACGCCCTCCTCGGCCTGGGTGGGTGGGGGCACATACTGGCCGTCGCTGGAG
>JBAXES010000106.1:0-9696 GCA_037140315.1 Chloroflexales bacterium | reverse complement strand
CGTCTGCGCCTCGGAGGGCGCGGGTGCCCGATCCGCAGTGGGGGCCGGCACAGCAGTTGCCAGCGCGTCCTCGGCGCCGGCGGTCGCCTTCGCGGTGGGCGCTGCGGCCTGAGGGGCCGCGCCACAGGCCGCCAGAGACAGCATCGCCAGCCCGAGCAGGATCATACGTATACATCGCATAGGGGCTGTCCTTCTTATTTTTGGGTGCGTGACCCAAGGTGATCAGAGGCGATCATAGCACAACAGATACCGTAGAGACGCCGCCGCTGCGCCGGAGGTTCCCTCTGGGGCGGCTTTGCCGCCCCAGAGGGTTTCACGCTACGCCGGCGGTCGCAAAATGGCATGTGCTATACTACAGGGCGATCATGAGCGTGGAGCGAGGGGGATCCCTGTGAGCGAGGCGACCATCTCGATCGTGCTGACGGTGCGTAACCAGGCCGGCTCCGTAGCGTCCGCCATCGCCGAGTGCATGGCCGTGGCCGGACGCCACTGCGACGACTACGAGATCATCCTGGTTGACGACGGCAGCAGCGACGGAACACGCGAGCAGGCGGATCACCTGGCTGCGGCCTACGCCCCGGTGATGGTGCTGCACCAGCCCCAGCCCCAGGGCTACGCCGCAGCCCTGCGCATGGCCTGGCAAGTCGCGCGCGGCAGCTACATCCTGGCCGCGAGCATCGCTGGCCCGGCGAGCATCGCGGAGCTGTCGCGGCTGCTGGCCGCGCGTGGCGAGAGCGCGGTCGTCGTCGGCTACCGGGTGCCCGCGCCGCGATCCCCCCTCGCCGCAGCCTATGCGGCGGCCGTGCGCGCCGCCCTCGGGTCTGACATGCGCGACCCAGCCCTGCGCTTCGCGCTCTTTCGATCCGACCTCGCCAGCCTCCTGCCCGACAGGGTGCCCGACGGGCTGGCCCACCCCGAGATCTACGCGCGGGCCAGCCGCGCCGGGCTGCCGGTGGCCCAGGTGGCGGTGGCGGGACGACGCGGGCGCGACAGCCGCACCAGCGCGGCGATGATCGATCTTGTCGGCTACAGCCCCCCGAGCGCCAGGAGTCGCCAGGGCGCGCTGATGGGAGTCCTGACCCTGACAGTGGCCGGAGGGCTCTGGCTCCTGCGCCGGCGCTGGAAGCCCTAACCGGCTGCAACTACATACGATATTCTGTCGTCCTATACTGAAGGTAGCGATACGCTGACAAGGAGAACCCAATGAGCCAGCCCGAAGGTGACAACAGCGGCCAGCAGCCCCATAACGACCTCGGAAGCGAGCTGCGCGAGCTCGGCCAGCAGCTTGAGCACACCGTCCGCACCGCCCTGGAGGGCGAGCGGGCGCGGCAGATCCAGAGCGACATCACGGCGGGGGTGCAGGAGATCGGCACCCAGCTCCAGTCGGCGATCAAGGCCATCCAGGAGGATGAGCGGATCAAGCAGCTCGCCGAGCGCGGCCAGCAGGCGATCATCCAGGCCCGCCAGAGCCAGGCCACCAAGGACTTCCAGGAGGCGCTCACCCGCGGCATCTCGCAGCTGAACGATCAGCTGGCCGCATTCGTCACCCGCCTCCAGCAGCCCACCGGGGGATCGGCGGAGACTGGCGACACCACCCACCTGGACAAAGACAAGTTATAGACAAAGCGACAGGGGCGCGGGGGGGGCGACGCCCCCCCGCGCCCCTGTCGCTTTGTTATCTCGCCCGCTCGATCCGCGCGCCCAGCGCGGCCAGCCGCTCGTCGATCCGCTCGTAGCCGCGGTCGATCTGGCCGATGTTATTGATCACGCTCTTGCCTTTGGCGCAGAGGGCCGCCGTGAGCAGGGCCATGCCGGCGCGGATGTCTGGGCTGGGCATACCATCGGGCTCGCCGTAGAGCTGCGAGGGGCCGACCACCACCGCGCGGTGCGGGTCGCAGAGCACGATCCGCGCGCCCATGCCGATCAGGCGGTCGGCGAAGAACAGCCGGCTCTCGAACATCTTTTCATGGATGAGCACCGTGCCCCGGGCCTGCGTCGCCACCACCAGGGCCGTGCTGATCAGATCGGGGTTGAAGCCGGGCCACGGTGCGGAGTCGATCTTCGGGATGGCCCCGTGCAGATCGTGGTTCACCACCAAATCCTGGCCGCCGGGCACCACGATATCATCGCCCTCGTCGCGCCAGATCACGCCGAGGCGACTGAAGGCGATCCGGCTCATACGATGCTCGCGGGGGCGGGCGCCCACCAGGCGCAGCTCGCTGCCGGTGACAGCGGCCAGGCCGATCAGCGAGCCGACCTCCATAAAGTCAGGGCCAATCGTGAAGTCAGCTCCGCTTAGGCGCGCCACCCCGTCGATCTCCAGCAGGTTCGTGCCGATCCCGCTGATCCGCGCGCCCATCTGGCTCAGGCAGCGACAGAGGTCCTGCACGTGCGGCTCCGAGGCGGCGTTGCCGATAGTGGTGTGCCCCTCGGCCAGCACGGCGGCCAGCACCGCCTGCTCGGTGCCGGTCACGCTCATCTCATCGAGGAAGATATCCGCGCCGCGCAGCCCGTCGGCGCTGAGGATGTAGCTCGTGGGCGTAACCTCAACGGCGGCGCCGAGGGCGCGCAGGGCCAGGAAGTGCGTGTCGAGGCGGCGGCGACCGATCGCGTCGCCGCCGGGGCGCGGCAGGGTGACGTGGCCGCGGCGGGCCAGCAGCGGGCCGGCGAGCAGGGGCGAGGTGCGGATGCGCCGGGCCATGGCCACGTCAGGGTCGGCGGAGGGGATGACGGCGGCGTGCAGGGCGAAGGCGTTCGGCCCCGCCCGCTCGACGCTGACTCCGAGCTGCTCCAGGAGCGCTAGCTTGATCCGCACATCGCCGATGTCGGGCACATTGCGCAGCACCAGGCGGTCATTGGTCAGCAGGGCTACGGCCAGCAGCGGCAGGGCCGCGTTTTTATTGCCGGCCGGCGCGATCGCGCCGCCCAGGCGGTGGCCGCCCTCGATCACAAAGCGATCCATAGGCACTATAGCTCCTCCGCCCCGGCCCTGCCGCCGGGCAGAGCGCGGCGAATCCGCCCGGCGATCTGGCTCAGGACGCTGCCCCCTGCCGTCCCGCGCTCAAGGGCCGACTCGACCAGGGATGCGGCGCGCTCGCGGCCGATGCGCAGGGCCTCGTCGGTGATCTCCTTCAGGCGGGTGCCCGAGATCAGCTCGCCGCTGGCAAACCAGCGCCAGGCGACCATGCCGGTCGAGTAGGTGCCGGCGTAGGCGATGGCCACCTTAGGCACAACCCCCCAGACCGGGATGAGGCCGACCAGGGTGCGGGCGACCTGACGCCAGGCGAAGGCCCCGCCAAGCACCGGCAGCACCTCGCGGATGCGCGACTGAAACTCGGGCGGCGCGCCGTGGGCCAGGGCCAGCTTGTAGACGAGCATAGCCTGGTTCTTGGTGAGCACCAGGATGTCGGCCGCGGCGAAGGGGATGCTGAAGATCGGGATCTGCTCGGGCAGGGCCGACGCCAGGGCGTACGAGGCGTTGGTAAACGACGTGGCGCTGATCAGCTGGCGCGCGTAGGCGGCCCGCAGGCCGGGCAGACGCCGGGCGGCGGCCATATGCAGGTCGCCGGGGAGCCGGTCAAAGATCGCCTCGGCCAGCGCGTCTGACGCATCGAGGGCCTGGGGGTCAGGCAGCATCACCACATGGGCGAAGGTGAAGGCACGACGGGTGTCGCCGGCGGGGATCGGCGGCGTATCGGTGTGCCCGATGGCGATCACGGTCGGCATCGCCAAGTTAGCGAGGTCTCGAAGGGCGGCGGCGAGGCGCGCGGCGACCGGCTCGCGGCCATCGAGCACAATCAGCAGGAGATCCGCGTGGCGCAGGGCGTCCCCGAGATCATCGGCCAGGCCGCCACGACTCACGGCGCTGAGGGTTGCGATCAGCAGCGGGTTGAACCCAACCGGGCCATAGCCCCCACTGTCGCTCGTGTTCAGCAGGCCGACGGCCATCGCCAGGGCCGGCTGCTCGCCCAGACAGGCGATTGTGACGGGGCGCTCGCTCTCATCGCGGATCGCAGTAACGTCGATCTCGCGCAGTGTGCTGAAGGCCGCGCCCAGGTCGTTCCAGCTCGGCACAGAAAGCTCCTTAGTTCACAGATCTCCCGCTCTGGATTATAGCATGGCCCCCTGATGCCCCTATGATAGGGGGCTGACAGCCGCAGGCTTGCGCCGCCCTATCTGACCGAACTAAATATGCTATAATAATCGGCAGGCGTTGCCGGGTTGTGTAATGGTAGCACGGCGGACTTTGAATCCGTCTGTTCAGGTTCGAATCCTGGCCCGGCAGCCATACTACCACCCCGTAGGAAGGTCGCCCGCGAGCGGTGCCGAGCCATGGCAGCGAGCCGCGACGATACAGTCAGCCACACCTCTCACGATGCTGGCCACAGGCCGGACACACCTACGCAGTGAAGCGCGGCTCCACTGCCTTTTTTAGCGTCTTGTGGAGTGAAGATCAGCGATGGACGGTCGTCTCCTTGTCTTTAGCGGAAACGCCAACGAGGGCCTGGCTCGCGAGATTGCCACCAACCTGCGCATCGGCCTCGGTCGGGCCCTGGTTGGCCAGTTCAAGAACGGCGAGACGCGGGTGAAGCTGCACGATAATGTGCGCGGCTGCGATGTGTTCGTCATCCAGCCGACATGTTCGCCGGTCGACCACCACCTGATGGAGCTGCTGCTGCTAATCGACGCCCTGCGCCGCGCCTCGGCCTCACGGGTGACGGCGGTGATCCCCTACTACGGCTACGCCAAGCAGGAGAAGAAGACCTCTGGGCGCGAGCCGATCTCGGCCAAGCTGGTGGCGAACCTGATCCGCACCGCCGGTGCCGACCGGGTGCTGACGATGGATCTCCACGCGCCGGCGATCGAGGGCTTCTTCGACATCCCGGTCGATCACCTCCAGGCCGCCCAGATGCTCTCCGACTATGTGCGCGGGCTGAACCTGCCCAACCCGGTGGTGGTCTCACCCGACGCCGGCGGCGTGGGCCGGGCCAACCGCTTCCGCGAGCGGATCGGCGCGGGCCTGGCGATCATCGCCAAGCAGCGCCCCGAGGCCGATATCGCCGAGGTGCTAGAGATGGTCGGCGAGGTTGAGGGCAAGACAGCGATCATCGTCGATGATATGATCTCCACCGGCGGGACCCTAGTCGAGGCCGCCCACGCCCTGCTTGAGCGCGGAGCCCGGAAGGTCTACGCCTGCGCGACCCACGGGGTCTTCGCCGACGAGGCCATGAATATCATCAAAAGCTCAGACCTGGTGGAGACGATCGTAACCAATACGATCCCCCAGTCTGCCACCGCCATCGAGTCGCGGGTGCGGACGATCAGCGTGGCTCCGCTCTTCGCCGAGGCGATCATGCGCATCCACAAAGACCTCTCGCTGAGCGCGCTCTTCTCGGAACATCAGCTGCGATGAACCGTGTGACGAAGGGCCAGCGGTGCGCGGCGTATGCGCCGCGCGCCGCTGGCCAGGCGCACAAGGATCACGTATACCATCATTATAAGGAGTTTTCACCCTTGTTGGAGGATCCGGAACCTAGTTTGTTGCTGGCGGGCGTCGGGCTATGCATGGTCGTGCTCGCCTTCACCTCTGCAATTGACGCCTCATTCACCTCTATCAGTCGGCACCGGCTGAACCTGCTGCTCTCCGAGGGCGGCTCGCGGGCCAGACGAGTCGTATCGCGCCTGATCGACGACCCCTACCGCTTCAAGTCAACCACCATCTTCCTCAACATCTGCATGACCGTCACCGCCACGGGGCTGACTCTGCGCCTGAGCGCCGGACTCGGCGGGTGGCGGCAGGCGGGCAGCCTGGCGCTGCTGCTGCTGGCGATCCTCGTCTTCAGCGAGGCATTCCCCAAAGCCCTGGCGATCCGCAACCCCGACGCCACCGCCCTGGCCCTGGCCCGCCCGCTGCGCATCGTCTCGCAGATCCTCTGGCCGATCATCGCAATGCTCAACCTGCTCACCAGCCCGCTGTTTAAGGTAGTGAGCGGGCGCAGCTCGTACCCCTCGCCCCTGGTGACGGAGGAGGAGCTGCGGCTGCTGGTGAACGTCGGCGAGGAGGAGGGCCTGATCGAGCACGAGGAGCGCGAGATGATCGAGGGCGTGATCGCCTTCGGCAACACCCTGCTCCGCGAGATTATGGTGCCCCAGGTGGACATCGTGGCGATTGAGGTGGACACGCCGCTCAGCCAGGCCCTCGACGTGGTAGTCGCCCGCGGCCACTCGCGCATCCCCGTGTATAACGATACGATCAACCAGGTGGTGGGGATCCTTTACGCGAAGGATCTGATCCCGGCCCTGCGCCACGGCGAGCGCGACATGCCGATCAACAGCCTGCTGCGACCGGCCCACTTTGTGCCCGAGACCATGCGGGTCAACGTGCTGCTTGAAGATCTCCAGCGGCGCAAAGTGCATATGGCCGTCATCGTGGACGAGTACGGCAACACCGCAGGGCTGGCCACCATTGAGGATCTGATCGAGCAGATCGTCGGCGAGATCCAGGACGAGTACGACACCGAGGACCCATCCATCCAGCCGATCAGCGATAATGAGTATGTCGTGGATGGCAGAGTGTCAATCGACGACGTCAACTACCTGGCGAACCTGACGCTGTCATCCGACAGCGCGGACCGGATCGGCGGGCTTGTGTACGAGCAGCTTGGGCGCGTGCCGCGGGTGGGCGACGAGCTGGTGCTTGCACATGCGACGGTGACGGTGCTGTCGGTGAAGGGCGTGCGGCCACAGAAGCTGCGTATCGTCCGCCATCAGCCGGAGGAGCAGTGCTCGCTGCCCGGCGGCGAGCCACATGAAGGTGGTATTCATGATCCAGCCTGACTACGCGACGCTGGCAGATGCGGCGATCGCGGCGCGCGAGCGGGCCTACGCGCCATACTCGCAGTTCCGCGTTGGGGCGGCGGCGCTCACCGCCGGCGGCAAGATCTTTCTGGGGGGCAATATTGAGAACGCCGCCTACCCGATGACTGTCTGCGCCGAGCGGGTGGCGATCTTTAGCGCCTACGCGGCGGGCGAGCGCGAGATCGTGGCCCTAGCAGTGGTGACGCCGACTGACGATGTGGCCAGCCCGTGTGGGGCGTGCCGCCAGGTGATCTCCGAGCTGGCCCCGCGCAGCAGCGTGCTCCTGCTCAACCTGAGCGGTGCCCGCCGGCTGGTGACGCCGCAGGATCTGCTACCCTTCGGGTTCGGGCCGGCACAACTGGGCAGATAAGGGCGTGCTCCCCAGACACGAAACGGCGGGCGGTGGAGCACTCCACCACCCGCCGCTTCGTGTGAAAAAGTGGTGGCACCTCCAAACACCCAGAGGAACTCACCTACCGTTGCTGCCTTTCGGCCCTGGCGGGGTTTAGCAAGTATCTGCCGTTCTTCAGTGCCAAGGGGCATTATACACGATCTTCGTGATCGGTGATGCATGGTTCGCGATCGGCGTAAGATCGCATGATCATCATGAGTCATCATGTTAATAAAGCATGGAGAGAATCCCGTACTCATAGTAGTCATGTGGAGTGTGTGGAGAACGCTCTTAATTTCGCGCTGTGGAGGCATGAATCCGCTGAGGAAAGCATGTGGAGCACTGTCCACACCGTCCACATGTCCGGTAGGATGAGCGGATGTCGCCTGGACTTCTCCCATGACCGTCCACGGGTTTTGTGGTGACTTATCCACAAAGGGCACAAGTTATCCACAAATGAACGCGACTTATCCACATTTTATGCCGTGGCGGCAAAAAATGTGGCGCATGATCGCATCGAATTTGGCGTGGATGGGCGTGAACGCAAGAGGGCCGTGCGCATGATCTATGCGCACGGCCCTCCTGCGGCGTATATTGCTGATCTTAGGGCATAGCTCACAAGTTAAGGTTTTCGCTATTTCGTCAAGTGACCGCTCAGGCGTTCTGATCAGCCAGGTTTTACACGGTAGCGAGCAAAGTTGATATATCCTGAGCAACCGGTTTGCATGCCACCTCGAACACTTGGGCGTATAGGCGACCGGGAATTGGTTCGGAATGCGAGTGAAAAAGCCTGTTTTGGCCCTTGACAGATTGGTGGAAACCTTAACTTGTCAGCTATGATCTTAGGGCTTGTCTCCGCCGTTGCCGGAGTTATCTAGGTCGAGGGTGTTGATAAAATCGCGGAAGATCGACATCGAGTCATCATTCACCTCGGGCTCAGACTCAGTCTCTGAGCCAGGTGCGACGGGCTCTTGCGGGGCCACCTGCTCATCCTCGTCGAAGTGGACGCCGGCCTGGTCAAGGACGTGGGCCTCGACATAGATCGGTGCCTCGGTGCGGACGGCGAGGGCGAGCGCATCGCTCGGCCTCGCATCTACCTCAATCGTGCGGCCCTGCTGTTCGATCACGATCCGGGCAAAGAACGTGCTGTCCTGAATATCGCTGACGAAGATGTGGCTAATGTGGCCGCCAAGGTCGCCGATCAGCGATTTCAGAAGATCGTGGGTCATCGGTCGCTGCGGCTCGTGGCCTTGGATGGCCATCGCGATAGCTTCAGCCTCGAATGGGCCGATCCATATGGGCAGATAGCGTGTGCTATCCGTTTCGCGGAGCACAACAACGCGATGCTGCGTTAGGAGGCTCACACGAATGCTGTCTACAACTACACGGATCATCTGCCGGCCTTTCGTGGAGTGGGGGCGGCCGATCCCGCCGGGCATATCTGTATTTAGGTGGGGGGGCGACCGACAAGGGATACGCGTATCTTAACACGTCGCTTGAGTATACGTCAAGGGATTGCACAGCTCTCTGGTCTGGTTGGGTAGTGCCTTTTCACCATGTTGGTCGGTTGACAAACGGACATGCCGCGTGTATGCTCTTGCCGTCTTTAGGCGCAGTTGCAGCTAGCGAGAGAGATTGCTAGTCCTGCTTGATCTGGGTTTGCTCACGCAGCCCGCTCCACGCAGATTGACACATGTTATGGTGAGACGGGCGCATCGTCGCCGATGTCCCAACCAGATACTGCCCACCCCCTTACGCGCTGATCTTATCCGCGCGCGAGCTACTGCGGCGCGGGAGGCGCTGATCGCTGTGGGGTGGGGCGCTGATTTGCAGTCTGCCGGGCTGCCGCCCCAGCCCGCTGAGCGCCTTTCTCAGCCCCTGTATGGTAGGGGGCGCACCGCCAGCGGCCTGTTGGGTCGTCTGCCCGCACACAGCTGGCTCGTAGCCCTGGTGCTGATGATCATCGTCGGCGACGCACTCGGTCGCTGGTCGATCCGGCTCAGCTCCCCAGATCTGCCCTCTGCGGCTGCGGTCGCGCAGGTGGCGCTATCCTCAGCCGGTTCGGCAGGTCAGATCATCCCAGTCTACCTGGTGCCGAGGATGACGAAGGACAGTGTTGCCCTGGGCTCTGCGCGGGCAGAGCCAATCGCGCCGGCCCAGAGCACCCCGCGCGAGATCACCGACGCCTTCCGGGAGGTGCATTATCTGATCGATGGCGAGACACTCGGCGATCTCGCGGATCGCTACGGTGTCAGTGTCGGCTCGATCATCTGGTCGAACGGCCTCGACTCCGGCGACGCGCTGATAGTCGGCCAGCCCCTGCGGATCCCGCGGGTTTCTGGGGCACCGCACATCGTGGCCGAGGGCGAGACAGTGGCCGTGATCGCGGGCAGCCTTAGAAGCTGTCTGAAAAGGATGGTGGTCGGTGCGGGAGATTGGGTACACTT
>JBAXES010000105.1:0-9758 GCA_037140315.1 Chloroflexales bacterium | reverse complement strand
CCGTCGCGCCGAGGTCGATCTGCCAGATGCTGCGCAGGAACACCTGCCGCCCCGATGGAGTCTGGATCGCCGCGCGTATCTCGTAGCGCATTCCATAGGTAGTCTCTCTCGTGAGATCGACATCAGCGCTCAGGTGATCGCGGCGCAGGTCATCGGCGAGCCGCTGCCAGTTCGCCGGATCGTAGCCGAAGGCCAGCAGCAGCGACGCCTTGCTGCCGCCCCGCCGATGCTCGGCGTTCAGCACATAGCCAGCAATCTTCTGTGGATCGATGATTGCGCTATCGGCATTTGGGATCTTCATGCGCACCATTATAAAGAGTTGTCAGTCGCAATGCGAGGCGTAGTCAGGGCGACCTCGCTGACCCGGCGATCGCCGAGGAGCAGCGAGCGGGCGGCGTCGGCGTGGTGTGTCATGCGGATGTGGCCGAGCCGCTCCATGGCCAGCAGGGTCTGGGCGAGTCCCCGGTGGACACGCCCGCGTGCGGTGAAGCAGGCGAAGATCTCGGCGTCGATCTGGGTAAGGGCGGCCGCGAGGGAGAGGCCCTCACCCCCTAGCTGCGGCGGGCCTCCCTCAGGGAGAGGTGCGGAGAGGGCTTGTCCCTCTCCGCAAAACACCCCCCTTGTCCCCTCAGGGAGAGGCGCGGAGAGGGCTTGCCCCTCTCCGCAAAATACCCCTTTTACCTCATCAGGTTTGCTCGAAGGGTGTGCGGCCCAGCGCAGAGCGTCCAGGATCAGGGATGGCTGGGGGACGATCAGCAGCTCGGGCGAGCGCTCGCTGCGACGGACAAGGCCGATGAAGGCAGAGAGGTGCGCCCAGAGCAAGAGCTTCTCGCCCGTCCAGGCGAAGAGGTCGCGCAGCGCCCCGCGCTCCATCTGGTCGCGCAGGGCATGGGGCGTGATCGCCAGGGTGTCGTCAGCTACGATCTGGCGGTAGACGAGGGCGTAGCGGGCATCGTGTGCTCCTGTTCACGGATAGAGAACAGTATTGCATATTGACAGGGAGGCAGTGGTTGGTATAATCATATCGTCACTTTGCCATATGTTGATGCATGAGATCACCATGACGCTCCCCCAACCAGAACTGCTCGACTTCCTGAAAGCGCTGGCCAGCGAGACGCGCCAGGCGATTATCGTGCTGTTCGCCACCCACGAAGCGCTGACCGTCAGCCAGATCGCCGATCTTGTTGGCGTCGGCCAGTCCACTGCGTCGGAGCACCTGGCCGTCCTGCGGCGGGCCGGGCTGCTCACCGCCACCCGCGCGGGCAAAGAGGTCTCCTATCGCCCCGATCACCCGCGTATGATCGGCTACGCCCAGAGCTTGCTCGACTACCTGAAGAGCTGCGCCCACTGCGAAGGCTGACCAAGACCGCCAGACAGCGCATCAATCGCAGGCTGAGCGTGCGGTCGTGCAGCATAGATATCGATGTATGGCGTAATCCCGATGTACCTTTTAGCCGAAGGGCATAATCCCATGCCATCGCCCCCTGACCGTCTCCTCGTCGTCGGCGCCACCGGGATGCTCGGTAAGCCCGTAGCCGATGCGCTGCACGCCGCCGGATTCACTGTTTGCATCCTCACCCGCAACCCGGCGAGCGCACGGGCGCGCTTCCCGGCGGGTATCGAGATCGCCAAGGGCGATGTGGCCGACCCCGCCGCGCTCGCCCGCGCCCTCGACGGCTGCGCCGGGGTGCATATCAACCTCAAGGGCGGCCCCAGCGCGGACGACTATGAGCGCGTCGAGCACCAGGGCACGCGGGCGGTCGCTGAGGCCGCCCGCGCGGCTGGGGTCCACCAGCTCACCTACCTCTCGGGCTACACGATCAGCGAGCAGACCGGTCACTCGCCCGAGAGCCGCGCGAAGTGGCGGGCCGAGGAGGCCATCCGGGCCAGCGGCGTCCCGTACACCATCTTCCGAGCCACGTGGTTTATGGAGTCGTTGCCGCTGTTTGTCCAAGGCCGGGCCGCCGTGCTGGTCGGGCGTCAGCCCCACCGGCTGCACTGGCTGGCCGCCGCCGACTACGCCCAGATGGTGGTGCGCAGCTACCAGCGCCCGGCGGCGCTGGGCCGCGAGCTGTACCTCTACGGCCCCGAGGCCCTGACCATGCGCGAGGCGCTCCTGCGCTACCGCACACTCGCCGCCCCCGGTAGCGCGCTGATCACGCTGCCGATCTGGCTGAGCGCCACGCTCGGCCGGGTCACGCGCAGCACCGAACTCCAGTCGCTCACCACCCTGATGACCTACTACAACTGGCATGGCGAGACCGGCGACCCGCAAGATGCCCGGGGTATCTGTGGCGCACCCGTGACTACTCTTGATCGATGGTGCCAGCTCCAGCGGGGTGAGCCGGTTGAGGCGTCGCACATCCGGGCCTGATCGTGATCCGGCGACGTCACCTCCACACGGCGCTCCTGCCTACCCAACCTGCGCCTGATGTGAGTGGCCGGACGAGTAGCCGATCTTTGGGAGGGATCGCTGCCTCCACAACATGCAGGACGAGAACAAAACCGGGAGAAGCTACAGCTTCTCCCGGTTTTGTTCTCCTACCACAAACCTTACGCCGTCGCCTTGCGCCTTGTCGGGCGCTTATGTGCTGACTTGCGGGTCAGCCCAATGATCTCAATCGCCGTCGAGTCCTGGCCGTACTGCGCAATGACCTGATCTTTCATGCCAAGACCGGTAGTGTGCATCGCGTGGGCCGTCTCGATTGCCACAACGCGGGCATGCTTAATCTCCTCCTCCAACCGAACGATGGCCAGTTCAGCTTGGGTGAGACATGCCTCTTGCTGCTGCATGATTGCGACGCTGTACGTGCTGTTAATCGGTTGGTAGTCGCTGAGGCTCTGGACAGCCCGTAGCAATTCGCGGTCGGCGGCGATGACGGATGGTGGGAGGCGCTTCAGTTGTGTCGCCATTCGGTCTGTCCCTTTCTACTATGTAAGCTGCGATGTGTGACGCCCGGTTGCGCACGAATTTATAATATATGCTTAGTTTTTTGTTGTGAACTCCCCCATTGGTACATTGTTGATTAGTACCTGCGATGCAGGTGTGCATGCAATGTATGCGAGCATGCTTGCTTCGTGTACGGGCGTGCATCCAATGCATGCGGGCATGCTTGCTTCGTGTACGGGCGTGCATCCAATGCATGCGGGCCTGTTTCCTGCATACGCAGGCATGCATGCATTGCATGCGGGCATGCTTGCTTCGTATGCAGGCGTGCATGCAATGCATGCGGACATGCTTGCTTCATATGCGGGCGTGCATGCAATGCATGCGGGCATGCTTGCTTCGTACGCAGACGTGCAACCTTCGCGTTATGAGTCAGCGTGCTATAATTTTAACCGCGTTACAAAGCTTCAAACCGGTAGGTGTATCGAATTATGCAAGAGATTGACGTTGTCCGTCAAACCAAAATCTTCCTACAGCGTCATGGACTTCTTGGCAAGCAGATCACGGATCTTTATACTGATGCACATCCAAGCCTCTTGATTGACGCAAAGCTGGAGCCATTTCAACTACCTGGGCTGCGCTGCATGCCTTAGGATATGGGAACAGCGCCATGGGACATCAATCGCGCTAATTCAAGAACTTGAGCCGTTTGTTCAAATTCTCTACCCTGCCATACCTCGGGACTTCCGGCCTGCGCTTCGTGGAGCTGAAAAGCTGGGATTGGTGCATGTCAAAGGCAACACCGTCGAGCTGACTCACCTTGGGCGAACATGCGTGGAATTACTCCCATCCCCACAGGAACTTGATGCCCTGCATACGCAGGCTATAAGGATATGCTGCCGCCGGGTTGAGCTTAAGCAACTGACCGAGGCCGAGTACAAGGACGTGATCCTTGGAGGGCTTGTCGATGATCTCAACCTCGACATTGCCGATGAGCTGCTACCCTACGAGCACAAGATCGCTGACTTGTTCTGGTGGCACAGCGGTCCAGACTGGAAGCTGATCCAGGACAAGCTTGCCCGCCCACTGGACAAGGAGCTGGGGCAGCGGAGTGAAAAGGTTCGCGTGGTCACACGCGAGGTGCTCTCCAAGATCCTTGGCAAACACCTGCCGTTTTGATCGGAGACAGCCCCAGGTTGCGGAACCCTCAGGGGAATCCGCAGCCTGGGGCTGTCTCTGCCTGCCCTCCAGATCTCTCCGCGCAAAATCTGCGCTATCTCCGCGCGAAATCTGGGGAATTCCGCGCGAAATCTGCCGCATTCCGCGCGAAATCTGAGATCCGACAAGCGTCGGCTAATAGAAGCCCAGCTCCTCGCGGGCATCCTCCGACATGAGAGACGGGTTCCAGAAGGGGGTCCAGACCAGATTGATCTTCACGTCCTCCAGCCCCTTGTAGACATCGGAGAGGGACAGCACCTCACGGCGAGCCTGGTCGATGATCTGTGGGCCGGCCGGGCACGCGGGGGTGGTCAGGGTCATATCGATGTCCACCGTGCGGCCATCGTCCAGCACATCCACGCGGTAGATCAGGCCAAGGTTCACGATATCGAGGCCGATCTCAGGGTCGACGACATTCCGCAGGGCGGCGCGCACCATATCCTCAGTGATCATAACTCAACCTCATCCTTAACGATTATATCGCAATCTCATGATACCATACACGGCGGTATTCATGCAGATAGAACCGCCGCTGCGCACTGTCGCGAGGGGCTGCGGAGGAAGGTTAGGTTGTGGTCAAGCTCCTCATCGACAATCCATTACTCTTGCTATTCGCCGTCTCAGCGATTGGATACATCATCGGGCGGATCAAGGTCGGCGGCGTCAGCCTGGGCATCGCCGCCGTGCTGTTCGTGGGCATCGCCTTCGGTGCCCTGGACGAGAAGCTCAAGCTCCCCGATATCGTCTACCTGCTCGGCCTGGTGATCTTCGTCTACATGATCGGCCTGAGCAGCGGCCCCGGCTTCTTCGCCTCGCTGCGGCGCAAGGGCCTGCGCGATAACATGCTCGTCGTCGGGGTGATCGTCCTCTGCGTGGGGGTCACCGCCGCCGCGCACAGCATCCTCGGCCTGAGCGGGCCGCTCGCCGCAGGCATGTTCGCCGGCAGCCTCACCAACACCCCCGCCCTGGCCGCCATCCTTGAGCAGATCAAGCACGCCGCGCCCGACCAGCTCACCGACCAGCTGCTGGCCGAGCCTGTGGTCGGCTACTCCGTCACCTACCCGATGGGCGTGCTCGGCATGATCCTCACGATCTATATCCTCCAGCGCGTGTGGAAGATCGACTACGCCGCAGAGGCCCGCGCCACGCGTGACGTCGGGACCCCCAGCGAGAAGCTGGTCAACCAGACCATCCGTATCACCCAGCCCGCCCTCGCCGGCACCACGGTGGCTGAGGTGATCGCGAAGACCGGGTGGGATGTGGTGTTTGGCCGGCTGCTGCACGATGGAAAGGTCGAGCTGGCTACCAGCAGCTCCCGGCTGGAGCTGAACGACCTGGTGAGCGTGGTGGGCGATGCCGAGGTAGTGGTGAAGACAGTGGAGGCGCTGGGCGTCACCAGCAACGACCCGCTAGAGATGGATCGGCACACCCTCGACTTCCGGCGTGTCTTCGTCTCGAACCCGCACGTGGCCGGCAAGCCCCTGCGCAGCCTGGCCCTGCCCGAGCGCTTCGGCGCGATCATCACCCGCGTGCGCCGCGGAGATGTCGACCTGCTGCCCCATGGCAATACGGTGCTGGAGCTGGGCGACCGGGTGCGGGTCGTCACCCGGCGCGAGAACCTCGACGCGGTGAGCACCTTCTTTGGCGACTCCTACCGCTCACTGGCCGAGATAGACGTGGTCTCGCTGGGGCTAGGCATGGCCCTAGGCCTGCTGCTGGGCGTCATACCCTTCCCACTGCCCGGCGGAGTCACGTTCCGCCTCGGCTCAGCCGGCGGCCCGCTGCTGGTGGCGCTCTTCCTCGGCTGGCGCGAGCGGACTGGCCCAATCGTCTGGAGCCTGCCCTACAGCGCCAACCTCACCCTGCGCCAGTTTGGGCTGATCCTCTTCCTGGCCGGCGTGGGCACGCGCTCGGGCTACAGCTTCGTGAACACCTTCGCGCAGGGCGGCGGGCTGGCGATCTTCATCGCCGGCATTCTCATAACCTGCACGGCGGCGCTCTCGATGCTGTTCATTGGGTACAAGCTGCTCAAGATCCCGATGGGGATCCTGATCGGTATGCTCGCCGGCCTGCAGACTCAGCCCGCCGTCCTTGGCTTCGCCTCTGAGCAGGCCGGCAACGACCTGCCTAACGTCGGCTATGCCACGGTCTACCCGATCGCTACGATCAGCAAGATTCTGGCCGTGCAGGTGATCCTGACACTGTTTATGAAGTGACGGGGAGGCTGCGCGCAGGCCAGCTGATCACCCGCAATACATCGGCGACGCGCAGTGAGCAAGTATGGATATCAGGGGGCGCATCCTCGGCGTCTGTGCTTGCACACTATCGCGCTTCGCCGAAATATGTTATTCTATACACAAGGAATTAATATGACATGCGGCGCACCATAATCATCTATGCTACACCGCAGCTACCTCGCGCCGCAGACGCCGCGCGCCACGAGAGGATGAATTGATGCCTACCCGAACAGACCTGAACCTGAGCGTAGATCTCCAGAACGGCGTCGTCCCGATCTCCACAGCCGCATCATCGCTGGCGGCGCTCATCAAGCGCGCGGGCGCAACCAGCCAGCCAGTGATCATCACACAAAAGGGCTACCCGACCGGGGTGCTCCTACCGATCGGGCTGTTCACCGCCCTGAAGGGTCTTGCCGCCGATCAGGAAGGGGAGGCGGCACCTGCGCCGAATGCCGACGAGCTAATCCTAGACGTACTGCCGACGGTCGAGGCTGAACCCGAGGCCCCGCGCCCCGCAGCCCGACGCCGCAAGCGCGCGGAGACCGCGCCGACTGAGGCCATCGCCTAGCAGCCAGCTCACGACCGACCGCAGCAACCGCACAAAACGCACTGTCGCATACACGACGGTGCGTTTTGTGTTGCGCCCGTTACTTTTTGCCGCCAGTGACGACGTAGGATATGGAGCGATGACCAAGCGGCACTGCACGACCCATACACACCACGATCGTAAGACAAGGTCTGCACATGCGTTACAGTTCAGGCCAACCTGTAGCATTCTGATGCGCTCGACCTGAAACCTGAAACCTGGCATCTGAAACCTTGTCTAAACTACAGAAAGGGCAACGACTATGAACTCCCGCACGGCCCGCATGTTCTCGGCAATGGTTGTTGCCATCATGCTGATGTTCGTGGGCGATATGGCCTGGAACCTCTCTGGCGGCACTATCGGCAGCGTTGAGCCGGCCACCTACCCGATCTCGCTCCACCAGGCGAGCATCATCGCCCAGGACACCGCGCCCAGCGCGACTCTCGTCGGAACCCCTGAGATCGCCAGCTACCACGGGGCCGTCGCCTACGTCATCACCCTGGACACGGGCAGGATCTACGTCGAGGCGACCACCGGGCGGATCCTGGTCAACACCGTGTCGACGGCGGCGGCCAGCGGGAAGACGCAGGACTGAGCCCATGCGCTATACTCTGGTCTAGCTGTAGCTACAGCGCAGATCTGGAGGAGCGCATGAGCGATGCATTCAGTATTCTATTCGAGCCGGTGCGGATCGGCCCAGTCACGGCACCGAACCGCTTCTACCAGGTGCCGCACTGCAACGGGATGGGGCACCGCATGCCGCAGAGCCTGGCGGCGCTGCGCGGCGTGAAGGCCGAGGGCGGCTGGGGCGTGGTCTGCACCGAGGAGGTGGAGATCCACCACAGCAGCGACCTCGCCCCCTACATCGAGGGGCGGCTCTGGGATGACCGCGACATCCCGGCCCTGGCGCTGATGGCCGAGGCGGTACACGCCCACGGCGCGCTGGCCGGCATCGAGCTGACCCACAACGGCCACGATGCGCCCAACTACTACTCGCGGGCGACGCCGCTGGGGCCGCGCGACATCGGCCTGATGGGCGGGACGGGCTACGAGCCGGGGCAGGCCCGGCGCATGGACCGCGAGGATATCCGTAGCCTGCGGCGCTGGCACCGCGCCGCCGCCCTGCGCGCGAAGCGGGCCGGCTTCGACCTGGTCTACTGCTACGCCGGCCACGGCCTGAGCCTGGCCATGCACTTCCTGCTGAGCCGCTACAACGACCGCAGCGACGAGTACGGCGGCAGCCTGGCCAACCGCGTGCGCCTGCTGCGCGAGCTGATCGAGGAGACCAAAGACGCGGTCGGCGACGCCTGCGCGGTGGCGGTGCGCCTGGCGGTCGACGAGCTGCTCGGCGACGAGGGGCTCACCAGCCAGGGCGAGGCCTACGAGATCGTCGCAATGCTTGCCGATCTACCCGACCTGTGGGACGTGAACATCTCTGGCTGGAGCAACGACTCGGCCACCTCGCGCTTCGCGCAGGAGGGCTACCAGGAGCCGTACATCGCCTTCGTCAAGGGGCTGACCAGCAAGCCGGTGGTGGGCGTCGGCCGCTACACCTCGCCGGAGTCGATGGTCTCGGCGATCCGGCGCGGCGTGCTGGACATGATCGGCTCGGCCCGCCCCTCGATCGCCGACCCGTTCCTTCCGGCGAAGATCCGCGCCGGGCAGATCGAGGATATCCGCGAGTGCATCGGCTGCAACATCTGCGTGAGCAGCGACATGAAGTGCGTGCCCATCCGCTGCACGCAGAACCCGACCATGGGCGAGGAGTGGCGCCGCGGCTGGCACCCCGAGCGGATCGCGCCGCTGCGGCGCGCGGCCGAGGTGCTGGTGGTCGGCGCCGGGCCGGCCGGCCTAGAGTGCGCCCGCGCCCTCGGGCAGCGCGGCTACCAGGTGGCGATCGCCGAGCGCGAGCGCTAGCCCGGCGGGCGGGTGAGCCGCGAGGCCCGGCTCCCCGGCCTGGCGGCCTGGCGGCGGGTGGTCGACTGGCGCCTGACCCAGATCGACAAGCTGCCCGGCGTCACGCTCTACCCGGGCAACGCCATGGGCGCGGCGGATATCCTTGAGGCCGGCTACGCGCACGTGATCGTCGCCGCCGGGGCCGACTGGCGCCGCGACGGGGTGGGCCGCAGCCGGCACCGCCCGATCCCCGGCCACGACCTGACGGCGGTGCTCACGCCCGACGACCTGATGGCCGGGCGGCTCCCCGCCGGGCGCGTGGTGGTGTACGACGACGACCACTACTACATGGGCGGGGTGCTGGCCGAGCTCCTGGCGACCGGCGGCTGCGCCGTCACCCTGGTGACGCCGGCCCCGATGGCCGCGTACTGGACGCAGTTCACGCTCGAGCAGGAGCGCATCGAGGGCCGCCTGGGCCGGCTCGGCGTCGCCCTGCAGACCCGCACGGCCCTCGGCGCGATCGGCCCCGGCGGGGTGACGCTGGCCTCGACGATCTCCGGCGAGGTGCGCGAGGCCGCCTGCGACGCGGTGGTGCTGGTGACCGACCGGCTGCCGCGCAATGCCCTGGCCGCCGATCTGGCCCCGGCGCGGGCGGCGGGCCGGCTGGAGACGCTGCGGGTGATCGGCGACGCCGATGCGCCGAGCATCATCGCCCAGGCGATCTTCGCCGGGCACCTGGCCGCGCGCGCGTTCGACGAGCCGCCCGGCGACGGGACACCCTTCCGGGTCGAGTAGACGGGCAAAAATACGAAGCGCCGCCCAAATGGGCGGCGCTTCGTATTTTTGGCGGGGAGGGAGAGATTCGAACTCTCGATAGGATTGCTCCTATAGCGGTTTAGCAAACCGCCGCACTAGGCCACTATGCGACCTCCCC
>JBAXES010000104.1:0-9826 GCA_037140315.1 Chloroflexales bacterium | reverse complement strand
CTGTGCGCTGTGGGCGACCCGCAGGCCGGCCTGCGGGTCGCCCACAGCGCACAGCAGCGCGCGCACCCTGTCAACGTTGACCATCGCCTCGGCCGGGGTATTCGCCGCCTTGCGCAGCGGGTCGATGAAGCTGTAGATGTAGTCCAGGGCGTCCTGGTAGGTTTCGATTGGCATGAGTTGGGGGTCGCAGTAGGTCTCAGGGTAATGGGCGTATTGTCTCACAGGCTTGCCGCCTGTCAACTATCGGCGAGATCGCGCCTAAAGCCTCGCGCCCCCGTGGTTGACAGCACGAAACAAGTGTGCTACTCTTAACCTCGTAGAATCGCCAATCCGCA
Organism: Chloroflexales bacterium; assembly: GCA_037140315.1. Taxonomy (GTDB): domain Bacteria; phylum Chloroflexota; class Chloroflexia; order Chloroflexales; family Chloroflexaceae; genus Oscillochloris. Next base: position 9,491 of record JBAXES010000104.1, on the reverse strand, counting down.
GGGGGACAGCCGATGGGACTAGACCTGACCGCCCTGAGCCGGCAGGTGCGCCAGATGAGCGGTGCGGCGGCCCTAAGCGTGGCCAGCACCGCCGAGCGCACGGCGCGCGCCGTGGCGCGCTACCGCGAGGCGGCGGGCGAGGAGCAGCGCTGGGCCGCCGCCGCCGACCTGAGCCGCGATACGGCCAGCTGGCTGCTGGCCCACCCGGTGGAGCCCCTCGACACCGCGCGCGACCTGCCGGGGCGACGGGAGAGCTACGCCCTGGTGGCCAGCGACGGCTCGCAGATCGACCTCGACCGCCACGGCAGCGCCTCCTGCTACCTGATCAATATCGGCCGGGTCTTCCTGCGCTACGGCGACAGCCCCACCGCCCGGCTCAGCTCCGAGCCGGCCCTCTACTACCGCGAGGAAGATCTGTACCTGAGCAACGGGGCGCGGCGCGTGGCGATCGAGGGCAACTACCTCAGCGCCCGCCGCGATGTGGACGAGGGCGTGGCCCTGGTCGGACTGGCCGACGAGTTCCTGTGCGACGACCTGCCGTGCATGGCCCTCCAGGACGGCACGCTGATCCGCTGGACGCTATCCGGCGCCGAGCGCTTTGTGCAGGAGCACTTCCTAGAGCGCTACCTGGCCTACCTCGACGCCATGTACGAGCGGGGCGTCCCGGTAGCGTCCTACATCAGCCGGCCGCGCTCGCCCGAGGTGGTAGGCAGCATCCGCCTGATGCTCTGCCCCGACGTGGACGTGGATGCCGGCAGGGGCGCGAAGTGCGACGAGTGCAGCGATGTGGCCGACAACCGCGAGCCATCCTGCGCCATCTGCCAGGGACTGGTGGACACCGACGTGCTCGCCGGGCAGCTGTCCGAGGGCCAGCGCGGCCCGCTGTTCATCTCGATGAGCCGGATCAACGTCGAGTCCTACCGCGAGCATACCATCCACTTCTTCCACATGCGCGTCGGCCGCGAGCTGGCCCGTGTCGAGATCCCGCAGTGGGTCGCCCGGGACTCCGCGCAGGTTGACCTGATCCACAGCCTAGTGTACGATCAGGCCGCCCGCGGCGACGGCTACCCGGTGGCACTGGCCCGCGCCCACGAGCAGGCGGTGGTGCGCAGCGCCGACCGGCGCACGTTCCAGCGCATGCTGGAGGGCAGCCTCTACCGGGCCGAGGCGGGCGCCAGCGCGTCGGCCAAAAAAGACAGCAAATCGTTTATCAGGGGGTAGGGGACAGGGAACAGGGAACAGAGTTAGAGCATTGTCTATCGCCGCTCAAGGCTGTTCCCTGTTCCCTATTCCCTGTTCCCTAAGCAGCTATGGAACGTATCGGCGAGGTGATCGAGTCATCCACCACCCGCTTTACGGCAGGGGCCTACGAGCTACTTGCGGCACCGCCCTTTGGCTCGCTAGTGCGCGCGCAGGCGCGCAGCGCGGGCATGGCGGTGTACGGCCTGGTGTACGAGATCCGCACCGGTAGCAAGGAGCCGGGCGGGCGGGCGGTGATGCGCGGGCGCACCTACAGCGGGCGCAACCTCTACGACGGCGAGATCTACCACGAGCACCCCGACCTGGCCGAGGTGCTGCAGACGGAGTTCTCGGCGATCACGGTGGGATTCTGCGAGGGCGACCGCCGCTACCAGTACCTGCCGCCGCACCCGCCGCCCGTCCACTACAGCGTCTACCCCTGCGAGGATGCCGAGCTGGGCGGGTTCTGCGAGTCGAGCGACTTCTTCCGCGGCGTGCTCTTCGCCGCGCAGATCCCCAGCGACGAGCTGCTGGCCGCCGCCATCCGCGCCGCAGCCAACGCCCGCCCCGATAGCCGCGACTACCTCGTGTACGCCGGGCGCGAGCTGGCAGGCCTGCTCAAGGACGACTATGATCGCCTGACGGCGATCCTCAGAAGGATCAGGCCGTAGATCTTTAATATGATCATATATTCGGTTCAAGTTGCCAGCTTCGCTGGCAACTTGAACCGAATATATGCATGGTTTTAGGGCGGCAGCACAATCCCACCCGCAGGTGTGGTAAGATAGAGTTCGATGATTTATATGGGCGAAGCATTTGCTGCGCAAATGCTTCGCCCTCATGTGTGGGGCACAGAACAGACCAATGAAGCGTAACGACATTCGAAATATCGCCATTATCGCCCACGTCGACCACGGGAAGACCACCCTGGTGGACGCGATGCTGAAGCAGAGCCACATCTTCCGCGACAACCAGGCCACGGAAGTGCGTATGATGGACAGCAACGCGCTCGAGCGCGAGCGCGGCATTACCATCCTCTCGAAGACCACCGCCGTCATCTATAAGGGCATCAAGATCAATATCATCGACACCCCCGGCCACGCCGACTTCGGCGGCGAGGTTGAGCGGGTGATGAATATGGTCGATGGCGTGCTGCTGCTGGTGGACGCCGTGGACGGCCCGATGCCGCAGACCAAGTTTGTGCTGCGCAAGGCGCTCCAGGCCGGACACCGCGCCATCCTGGTGGTGAACAAGGTTGACCGGCCCCAGGCCAGGCCCAACCACGTGGTCAACGAGGCCTTCGACCTCTTTGTGGATCTGGGCGCCAGCGATGAGCAGTCCGAGTTCGCCACGATCTACGCCAACGGCCTGCTCGGCCACTCCGGCCGCTCGCCGCTGAAGATGTACGACTCGCTGGAGCCGCTCTTCGAGGCCATCATCAACCGCATCCCGGCCCCCGACGTAGATGCCGACGCCCCCGCCCAGTTCCTGGTCACCACCAGCATCTACGATGACTACAAGGGCAAGATCGTCACCGGCCGGCTCTACCGCGGTACGATCAGCAAGGGCCAGCCCCTGGTGCGGATCGGCCGCGATGGTGCCGTCACCCCGGCCAAGATCACCCAGCTCTTCACCTATAACGGCCTGCACCGCGAGGAGGTCGACAAGGCTACCGCTGGCGATATTATTGCCATCGCCGGGATCGCCGACGCCAATATCGGCGAGACGATCGCCGACGCCACGCAGCCCGAGGGCCTGCCGACGATCAAGGTCGAGGAGCCCACGGTGCGTATGACCTTCGGCGTCAACACCAGCCCCTTCGCTGGCCGCGAGGGCACCTACGTCACCTCGCGCAAGCTGCGCGAGCGGCTCTACACCGAGGTCGAGCGCGACGTGGCCCTGCGCGTGACCGACACTGACAGCGCCGATGTCTTCCTGGTGGCCGGCCGCGGCGAGCTGCACCTGGGCATCCTGATTGAGAACATGCGCCGCGAGGGCTATGAGTTCCACGTCTCCAAGCCCGAGGTGATCTTCCACGAGGACGAGAACGGCAAGAAGCTTGAGCCGATGGAGCTGGTCGAGATCGAGGTCGGCAACGACTTCCAGGGCGTGGTGGTCGAGCTGCTCGGCCGACGCAGCGGCCAGATGCGCGATATGCAGGTGCGCGACGACGGTACCGTACACTATGTCTACATCGTGCCGACCCGCGGCCTGCTGGGCTTCCGCCAGCAGTTCCTCACCGCCACCCGCGGCCAGGGCATCCTCAATAGCCTCTTCTACGCCTACGAGCCGCTCGCCGGCGTGATGGACACCCGCGAGACCGGGTCGCTGATCGCCTCGGATAGCGGCGTCTCCACGACCTACGGCATGTTCCAGGTGCAGGACCGCGGCACCTACTTCATCGCGCCCGGCCAGGACATCTACGAGGGCATGGTGGTCGGCCAGCACATCCGCGACGTCGATCTGGAGATCAATGTCTGCAAGGATAAGCACCTGACCAATATGCGCAACAACAAGGGCGCCGAGTCGATCCGCCTCGACACGCCCCGCCAGCTCTCCCTGGACGACGCCATCGAGTATATCAGCGACGATGAGCTGGTAGAGGTGACGCCCAAAGGCTGGCGCATCCGCAAGAAGCTGCTCAACGCCGAGGACCGCCGCCGCGAGAAGAAGAAGCGCGACATGGCCATGGCCTAACGCATGTGATGGCGTGGCGTAGATGCCGTGGGCATCTACGCCACGCCGTCGCACGGTGTGTGACGAACCCCCTGCCTCCTGCCTCCTACTCTCATTCGCCTCTCATCTCCCCCTAAGACTTTTTTTATACCTCCCAAGCATACTAAGTGATGCGACCTCGGAGGAGGTATCCCTCTGCCGGTATCCACTCCTCCGTGGCTCAGTTCCTGCTATACCTACGATCCGAGAGTCTTTTTTGTCTGCGACGCCCACCTGTCAAAGACAAGAAAGGGGATATATGATGACAAACGCCGCAGTTGCCGGCGCCGCCCCGGCGGACTCGATCATCCTCTACCTGAACGAGATCGGCGACGAACCCCTGCTCACCTTCGACCAGGAGCAGGAGCTGGCCAGCGCGATGGGGGCCGGGCACGAGGCGGCCCGCCGCCTCGCCGACGAGCACCCGCTGACCCCGACAGATCGTCGGCGCATGGAGCACCAGGTGAGCGCCGGGGGCACCGCCCGCGTCCAGCTGATCAACTCGAACCTGCGCCTGGTGGTGAGCATCGCCCGCCGCTACCAGGGCCACGGCCTAAGCCTGCTCGACCTCATCCAGGAGGGCAGCCTCGGCCTGATGCGCGCCGTCGATAAGTTTGACCCGAGCCGCGGCCTGAAGTTCTCCACCTACGCCACCTACTGGATCCGCCAGAGCGTCGGCAGGGCCATCGCCGACCACGGGCGCACCGTGCGCCTGCCCGTCCACCTCGGCGAGCGGCTCTCGCGCCTAGCCCGCGCGCGGCAGAGCCTCATCCAGCGCCTCGACCGCGACCCCACGCCCGAGGAGATCGCCAGCGAGCTCGGCATCACCGCCGAGCAGGTGACGCGCGCCGAGCAGGCCGCCCTCGCCCCGGCATCCCTAGACGAGGCCCACACCGACGACGGCACCGGAGCCCTGGCCGAGGTGATCGCCGACCCGCTTGAGCCGACACCGCTTGAGCAGGTGGCCCACGGGCTTCTGCGCGATGACCTCAGCGAGGCAATGTCGCACCTGACCCAGCGCGAGCGCCATATCCTCAGCCTGCGCTACGGGCTCACCAGCGAGAGCGCGCTCACGCTAGAGCAGATCGGGCAGCGGCTCAACCTCACCCGCGAGCGCGTCCGCCAGCTCGAGAGCGAGGCGCTGAAGAAGCTGCGCGACCCGCACCTCGGACGGCGGCTCCACGGCTACTTCGACGAGGGGTAGAGAGACACACTGATGGCGAGCCTACGGCTCGCCATCAGTGTGTCTGGGGGGCATAGCGGCTATCGCCGCCTCCGCCCGCTCACGCCACACCGAGGCGGGGGCCAGATCCGCCGCGCGGATCAGCTCGCTGCGGGCGCGATCCGGCTCGCCGAGGGCGACCAGGGCAGCCCCCAGGTAGTAGACGCTCTCGGCCCCGCCGCCGCTGTCGGCGGCGCGCTGGGCCGATGACAGGGCCAGGCCGGGCTGACCACAGTAGTACTGATACGCGGCCAGGGCAGTCCACGCCGCGCCGTCGGCGGGCAGGGCCTTCACCGCCGCCTCCGCCAGCGGCATCCCGCTCGCACACAGGTCGTAGGTGGTGACAAGGTGAAACTGGGCGCCGAGCAGCGCGTAGTGGCCGCGCCGCTCGGCCGGGGCCTGCGCTATCGCCTGGCTGTACTCCAGGCTGGCCTGGGGGTACTCGCGGCGGGCGACGTACCAGCTGGCCTGCGCCAGGTGGATCTCGGCGGCGCTCGGGCTCTGCCGCGCCAGCGCGTCGATCTGGTCGCGCGCGGCGTCCCCCTGGCCGGCGGACACGTAGGCCAGGGCCAGGAGCGCCCTGGCCTGCGGGTCGTCGGGCTGCTCGCGAACGATCTGCGTCAGCTGATCCAGCCCGCCCTGGTGATCCCCCGCGCGCCAGCGGACATAGGCGGCGTAGACTGCGGCAATGCGGGCGCTAGGACTCTCGGGCCGCACCCGGGCGAACTGGTCCTCGGCCAGACTGTAGAGACCAAGGCCCAGGTAGAGCTGCCCGAGGCGATACGGGCGGCTATCCGGGAGGGCGGAGAGCGCGGCGACAAGCTCGCCCCGCCAGGCAATATCGGCGGGGAGCAGCGGGGCGAGGAGCGGGTCGATCAGCACGGCGGGGCTTGGTGGCGGAACATGCCAGATCGTGGCGATGGCCGCGCCGGGGTCACGGGCGGCCAGCAGCAGAGCCATGCGGTAGGTGGCGAGGCTGGCCCACGGGGCCGGCGGCGGCACGCCCAGCGCGCTGAGATAGTCGGCCTCGGCGGCGGCGTAGTCGCCCTGTCGCAGGAGCTGCTCGGCCAGCAGGATGCGGGCGGGGGCGCGATAGGCGCAGGCGTCCGGGCTACGACAATCGTCGGTCAGCGCCCAGGTTTTGCTGGCCAGGGCGGCGCGCCCGTCGTCGGCGAGCACCTGGCCCAGGTAGATCAGGGCCAGCTGATAGTCGGCGGGGCGCAGGCCGCCCTGCATGGCCAGGCGCAGGGCGCGCTCGGCGGGGGTGTGCTCACCGCGGATCGCACGAACCATGCCCAGGCGCAGCGCGGCCACGGGCAGCGCGCGCGGGTCGATCCGCTGGTAGGCCCGCAGGGCGTCGTAGTAGCGACCGCCCAAAAAGAGCTGGTCGGCCGCCCGCAGGGCGTCGCGCGGATCGGGGCGGAGGGCCAGCAGGGCCGCCGCCGACAGCAGGGCCAGCAGCAGCGCCCAGCTTAGCAGCTGTTTCATACTACGCAACATTGCCTCGGGCCACATCAGAATCCTTGGGGCTGCGCCCCCACACCCCCACCGGCAGGCGATCTATCGCTCGCCACGCGGCCAGAAGGCCCATAGGACGGCGGCGACCGCGCCCCACCAGGCCCGGCTGGCCTCCTTCTCCAGGCCCCGGGTGCGCAGCTGCACCCCGCCGAGAAAGAGGCCGGTCGCAAACACCCCGCCGGTCAGGCGGTCGGTGGAGCGCTCAACCCGGCGCATGCCGCGCTCCAGCCGGCTGGTGTCCGAGCGAGTCTGCATCTCGCCGCGGTTGGCCGCGCCGTAGTACGCATCCATCTGGCGCGGCAGCTTGAGCATGATCTGGCCCAGGGCGACCAGCTCCTTCTGCACCCGATCCGCCCAGTTGCCACCTTTCTGCTCCTGATCCAGCATCATGCGGGCGAAGGGGCGCAGCTCCTCGAAGAGGTTAATATCGGGGCAGATCTCGGTGGCCAGCGCGCCGACCATGCTCAGGGCGCGGCCGAGGTAGAGCAGATCCTGCGGGATCTGGAAGGGCAGATCGTAAATAATATCGCGCGTCTCGTGGAAGATCACATCCACATCCAGGTTGGTCATCTCGCGCATCGTGCGGTTGTACGAGAGGCGCAGCAGCGCCTGGATGCCCCGCACGATCAGGCGGCGGTCCGCGCCGGGCAGGATCATGTTCATCTTGTCGAGCGATTCGACGATCCGCTCCGGGTCATTTGTGGCCAGGCCAATCACGCCGCTGCGCATGGCCTCCATGGTCTGCGGCGGCAGGTGGCCCACCATCCCAAAGTCCACAAAGATCAGCGTGAAGGGCGTGCCCTTGGCGGCCCCGTCGCCTAGCTGCGCGTCGGAAAGGGCCTGGGCGGCCCACGCGCCGCCCGCCAGATCTGCGGGCGACACGTGCCCGTTGTGCTGCACGGCCAAGGGCCGGTGTGGCTCAACGCGCACAAATAGGTTGCCCGGGTGCGGGTCAGCGTGGAACAGCCCGTCCACATAGAACTGCTTGAGGTAGGCGTTGCTCAGCCGCGCGGCCAGCTCCATGCGGCTCACCCCCAGGCTGTCGAGGGTGCGCAGGTCGTTGACCTTCACCCCGCCGATGCGCTCCATCACAAGGACGCGCCGGGTGGTCAGCTCAGGCATCGTCTCGGGCATATAGACGCCCGAAACGTCGGCGAAGTTGACGCGGAAGGCCTCGGCGTTCTTCGCCTCACCCACATAGTCGAGCTCCTTGACCAGCACCCGACCGAACTCAGCCAGCAGGGCCTCCATATCGGCGCGGCGGCGCAGGGGCGGGTAGTTCTTGATCAGGCGCACCACCCACGTCACCGCGCTGAGATCGACCTCGAGGATCTTATCGATATAGGGCCGCTGCACTTTCACCGCCACCTCGCGGCCATCCTTGAGGGTGGCGAAGTGTACCTGGCCAAGTGATGCGGCGGCAACCGCGTGGACGTCGAAGCTCTGAAAGATCTCCGAGGGCAGCGCGCCGAGATCCTCCAAGATCACCTCCAGCACATGGCCGGGCGGCGCGGGCGGCACCTCATCCTGCAGGCCAAACAGCTCGCGGCGGACTATCTCGGGCACAATGTCGGCGCGCGACGAGATGAACTGGCCAAGCTTGATCTGCATGCCGCCCATCTCAAGGGCCATTATGCGGAAGCGGCGGGCGATCCCCGCCCAGCGCCGCAGCTGCGTGCGCCGCACATACCAGCGCGTCAGGATGAAGCGCGGCAGAAAGATATCCCACACATAGATATGGGCCACCACGCGTAGAAAAAACAGTGATACTCGCAAAAAGCGCTCGCGCGCACGAAACTTGGGCGGAGCGCTTGGCAGCGGCGGGGGGGTTGGGGCAGATGGGGCAATCGCTATCGGCTGTAGCTTCAATGATTCGGGCATAATTCCGCCATAGTATCTCATTACTCCCCAGGGATTATACCAAAGATCCCCGGCCCGCGCCGATCATACCGCCTGGCCCAACCCGCGATGGAGCAGAAACTAAACCTCTAGACTGATAGCCAAGCGCCCGACGCACGCTACCATGATTGTGCGAGATGTCGCACAGTTAGCGCGGCCAGCCGCGATCCGCATAACGTTGATTATTCTAGGCCGAGCACGCTCTGCCCACCCTAGCACTGCCAATGGCAATCGATAGCGTCCGTCTGCTCACCGATAGTGCCGCCCAGCTCTGGCGTGGCCTCAGCCGCTACAGCACCATCGAGTCCCTGACCGCCAGCGATTGCTTCGACGACTGGATCGGCGTCAGCGCGCCAGCGGTCGCCCTCGACCGCGCCGAGGAGCAGTCCCTACGCCGCGACTACCGCCGCCTGATCACACTGATCGATGAGATCGAGACCCTCGTCCGCTCCCGCCCCCGCGCCATCGCCCTCGTCCGCGCCCGCTTCGCCGAGGATACAATCAGCTCATAAAAAGAAGGTCTGGGGCTGCGCCCAGGCCTTCTTTTTATGAGCGAGGGTTTGGGTGGTCTCGCCGCCCAGACCCAATAGGAATTTGACGCCCGTCTTATTGATCAGTACAATGACCGGGGTACAGTGGGGACTCCATCAAGCGAAGCGAGCGCGATCATGTTCGAGAGCCTCTCCGACCGGCTCCAGGCGGTCTTTCAGAAATTAGGCAGCAAGGGCAAGCTCAACGAGGACGACGTCCGCGAGGCGATGAAGCAGGTGCGCCTAGCCCTGCTTGAGGCCGACGTGAACTTCAAGGTGGTCAAAGAGTTCGTCGCCAAGGTGACGGAGCAGGCCATCGGCGAGGAGGTCACCAAGAGCCTCACGCCCCACCAGCAGGTGGTGAAGAT
>JBAXES010000103.1:0-9945 GCA_037140315.1 Chloroflexales bacterium | reverse complement strand
CGCCGGGGGCGCTCTGCACGCTGATCGTGCCGCCGTGCAGCTCCACCAGCGAGCGGGTGATGCTCAGCCCGAGCCCGGTGCCGCTGGTCTGCGCGCTGAGCACACTGTCGGCCCGATAGAAGGGCGTGAACAGCCGCTCCATCTCGGTGGCGCTCATGCCGATGCCCGTGTCGTGGACCGCCACCTCCACCCGATCCTCGCCGACGCGGCTGGCCTGGATCTGCACGTGCCCGCCTACGCGGGTGTACTTCACCGCGTTGGTGATCAGGTTCGCCAGGATCTGGTCCAGCCGGTGCGCGTCGGCGCGCACCGGCGGCAGGTCGGGCGGAATCTCGGTCGTCACCGTCACCTGCTGCTGCGCGATCTGCTGCTCAAGCATCGTCAGCACCGATAGAACGGCCGCGTCAACATCCATGCGCTCGATGCGCAGCTCGATCTTCCCGGCGTCGAGCTGGCCCATGATCAGCAGGTCGTTCACCATCGCCTCCATGCGCCGGGAGTTTTGGTGGATCACATGGAGGAAGTGCTGCTGATCCGGCGTGATCGGCCCGCCGATCCCGTGGAGCATCAGGTCGGCGTAGCCGCGGATCGGGGTGAGCGGGGTGCGCAGCTCATGCGAGACAGTGGCGAGGAAGTTTCGGCGCGACGCGATCACGTCCTCCCACATCTGCTGGCGCTGGGCCTCCGACTCGCGCCGCTCGTGCTCGGCCTGCTCAAGGGCGTGCATGGTCTCATCGATCGTGTTCGACAGCAGGCTGAGCTCGTCATTGCCGTCGAGGGCCACCCGGTGCCCGAGATCTCGGTCGGAGCCGATCGCCTTCACCCCCTCGATCAGCCGCACCAGCCGTTCGAGCACCAGCTGGTTGAGCAGCGTGGTGAGCGAGAACATCGCGATCAGGCCCGCAACCCCAAAGGCGATCAGCGTGTAGATCGCCGTGGTGCGTCCGGTCTCCATGATCTCGCGGTCGCTGCTCACCTGGATCAGCAGCGCCGGCGCCCCGGCGGCGCTGCTGATCATGCCGTAGCCAGCCACCGAGTCCATGTTCAGCGGGGTGATGATCGGCGCGTTCGTCCTGCTCAGATCGCCGACGATAGCCTTGAGCGTATTTGACGTGGTCGGCTGGTCGATGCGCAGAATCTGCAGGTCCAGCCGTAGCTGTGCGCCAAGCTCTGTGATCCGCGCGGCGTCGATGGTGCGCCCCATGATCATCGTGCCCGCGCTGGGACCCGCGTAGCCGCTGGTCAGGATCGGGTGCGCGCTGAGGATCAGCGGCTCGCCCGGCAGCATGATCAGCTCGGTGGCCCCGCGATCCGGCCCGATCTGGCTGAGCAGCCCCGAGCTGCGCACGCGGCGCAGCACCTCGGCATCATCCGCCGTGCCCCTGGCTGCGTCGAGCTGGTGCGTCTGGTAGGCGAGCACCTTGCCAGATGGGTCGAGGATCATCACCAGGTTCAGCCGGTTGGTCTCGAAGCTGCTCTGGTTCAAGCTCTGCCTGATAACGCTGTCGCCATCACCCCTACCCTGGGCGAAGGCGTAGACGTCATCCCGTGCTGCGCTGTCGCGCGTGACCCGAAGCAGCTCCTGGCGCTCATCGTTGACCGCGTTGATCGCCCGCTCGACATCGCCGGCGATGGTGCGCTGCTCAAGCTTGCTGAATCCGAGGAAGATGATCGCCTGAAGGGGCAGGAAGAGCACGATGAGCAGCGCGATCAGCGCGATGCCGACCACGCGCTGGGTCTTACGGGCGATACCTGGGGAGGGCATCGCGAGGAGGGCGGATGTCGCTGATGGTTCGTAGAAGGTTGGCATACGCGATGACGTGCGCAAGATTGGCTAACGCGGGGACGCCCTCCCCAGGGAATCCTCTTGTACTGCGTGGTCGGGGCAGCCTGCCAGTATGGAGTCGTCGCTACCCGTGATCCTTGTCGGTGGGCCGCTCGCTAGAGATACTCGCGCTGGTTTACCCGTCGCCGCCACTCCTCTTTGATCTCCACCGGCGACCCCTGTGAGACCAGAAAGTCGAGCAGCAGGCGCGAGAAGGTGTTCGACTGCTCGAGGAAGGGGAAGTGGTTCGCCTTTGGCAGGGTGATCATCTGGGCCGGGCGGTCGCTCGGGTCGTTGAGGAACTGCGCGTGCTCGTCGGTCACGATCATATCTTTGCCGCCGTACACCGCCAGCAGCGGCACCCCGAGGGTCGCCAGCGCCGGCCGCAGGTCGGTGTCGAACAGCGACTCCTGCACGCTGGACAGCACCGCCTCGCTGATGCCCTCGGTGTCCTCGTAGAGCTCTTTCTGGACATCGGGGTCGGCGATCGGGATGGAGCGGATCAGCTTCGCCCAGACGTTTGTCGACTGGCTCAGGCCGAGGAGCTTCGAGAACGTGCCCGGCCTCACGTGGCTGCTCAGCACGCTCCCATACAGCGGCGTGCAGACCGTCATCACCTTCGTGAAGCGCTCGGGCTTCTCGCGGGCCGCCCGGATGGCCACCATGCCGCCCATGCCGTGGCCCACCAGGTTCGCCTGCGGGATGCCCATCTGCTCCATGAAGCGGTTGAGCATATCGACATAGCTCGATATCGTAAACTGCGAGCCGCGGCGGTCGCTCTCGCCGTAGCCCCAGAAGTCGAGGGCGTAGGCGCGGTAGCGCTCCGAGGCCAGATCCATCGTGGGCACCCAGTAGCGCCACGACCCGAGCCAGCTGTGGAGGAATATGATCGGCTGGCCGCGTCCGAAGACTTCGTAGTGGACCAGCCGGTTATCAAGATGGATTGCGCTCACGCTGCGTCCTCTTCAGCGCTCGGCTCAGCCTGCTCAAGCGGGATAATAAAGCTGAAGGTGCTCCCCTTCCCGATCTCGCTGGTCACCCACATCTCGCCGCCGTGCTGCTCAATCAGCGCCTTGGCGATCGACAGGCCCAGGCCAGTGCCGCCGGCCACATCGCGCAGCGGGTTGTCGGCGCGGTAGAACGGCCGGAAGAGCTTCTTCCGCTGGTCAGGCGACATGCCGACGCCGGTGTCCTCAACGTCGACCTGCATCATATTCGCGCGGTTCAGGAAGGCCCGCACATGGACGCGACCGCCCTCGAAGGTGTATTTTACCGCGTTTGAGAACAGGTTGAACACCACCTGCGAGATCCGCTTCTGATCGGCCATCACACGGGGCAGGCTGGCCGGCGTCTCGATCTGCACCGACATCGACTTGCGCTCGTACTCAAGCCGCATCGCCTGCACCGCATCATCGATCACGTCCGGGATGGCGACCAGCGCGAAGTTCAGCCGCTTCGAGGAGTCGGGCCGCGAGAACTCCAGGATGTCCTCGATCAGGGCCTTCAGACGGTTGGTGTTGTTCTTAATAATGCCCAGGTAGCTCACCTGGTCGGCGCTCAGCGACTGGGTGCCGCTGAGCAGGAGCACATCCACGTAGCCCTTGATCGCCGTGAGCGGCGTGCGCAGCTCGTGGCTCACATCGGAGATGAACTGCCGCTTGGCCTCGTCGGCCTCGATCTCGCGGGTGATATCGCGCAGCACCATCACATCGCCGTAGCCCTGGCCGCCCGGCCCGATCACCGGGGCGATATTCAGGGCGATCACCTGGTTCGGGTTGGTCAGGTCGAGGGACGTGGTGTAGATGCTCTGGCTCTGGCGCACCTGCTTGAGCCCATTCATCAGCCCGCCGTAGATCGTCTGCGCCCGCCTGCGCTGGATGTCGTCTGCGCCATAGCCCGCCAGCGTGCTGATCGGCTGGCCCAGCAGCGTCTCGGCCGGCACCTCAAGCACCTGCTCGGCCGCCGGGTTAAACAGGGTGATCATGCCCTCTGGGTCGAGCACGATCACGCCCTCCGTCACCGAGCGGAACACCGCGGCGCTCTTCGAACTCTCCTCGCGCTGCTCCTCAAGCAGCACCGAGTTGCGGGTGGCCAGCTCGGTGATGAAGCTGTAGAGCTGGGCGTTGCTCACCGCCGAGGCCACGACGCTGGCGATCGTGCCCAGCAGGTTCATCTGCGAGTCGGTGAAGTAGCCCACCACCGGGCTTGAGAGCACCAGCACGCCGAGGGCGGCGTCGTTCGTCTTCAGGGGCACGCCGGCCGCCGAGCGCACATCGTCGGCCCGCCCGGACTCCCGCACCCAGCGCTCGTCGAGCAGCACATCGGCGATGTTCACTGGCTCCTGGGAGCGCATCACCCAGCCCGACAGGCCCTCGCTGTGGTTGAACGAGAGCGGGATGTTCGCCCCGCGCACAACGCCGCGGTCGAAGAGCACCGCCCGGCAGACCAGCGCGCCATCCTCGGTGTCGCGCAGCATGATCGAGCCGCTGCCAACGCCCAGGTTCTCGGAGATCAGCTCCAGCGCACGCTGGATGACGCTGTCGAGGTCGAGCTGCGTCGTCAGCTCCAGCGTGATCGCGTGTACCGCCTCCAGGCGATCCTTCTCCTCGGAGAGCTGGCGGGAGGCCTGCTCAAGCTCGGCGGTGCGCTCGGAGACGCGCCGCTCCAGGTCGGCGGCCAGGTTGCTGATCTGGTCGAACAGGCGGGCGTTCTGGATGGCCTGGCTGGCCTGACTGGCCAGGGCGAAGGTGACCTCTACCGCCTCGTCGTCGTAGGCGTCGGCGCTGTCGGCGCCGATGGTGAGCATGCCAACCAGCTCATTATCGACCAGCAGCGGGGCGCCGATCCACGAGCGGGCCTCCCAGCCAAGCTGGCGAAGCGCGGCGAAGCGCGGGTCGCCCTGGGTGTCAGACAGCATCAGCGGTCGCCGCTCGATGGCCATCGACTGGAAGAGGGCCACATCCGCCACATCAAAGTCGGCGTGGAGCAGGCGCGTGTCGGCGAGCCCGCGGGTCTCGGTGATCTGCACGTGGCCATAGCCCTCGTCGCGCAGCAGCACCGCGGCGCTGTCGTAGCGCACCACGCGGGCCAGCTGGTCGAGGATGAGCGTCTGGATCTCGCGCAGGGCCAGGGTGCTGGTGAACGACTGGGCCACATCGCGCAGCGTATCGGCCAGGCGGCGGCGCTGCTGCTCAAGCTGGAAGAGCTGGGCGCTCTTGAGGGCCTGGCTGGCCTGGTTGGCCAGGATGGAGATCAGCGAGATCTGGTGGTCGCTCCACTCCTGGGGGCTGTGCGAGCCGACCCAGAGCACGCCCATGCGCTCGTCGTGCGAGCCGATCACGACGCCGAGGGCGCTGCGGATGCCCGCGTCAAGCACATGCGGGTTTAAGGGCAGGGCGTCGCTCCCCATGGTGGTCAGGTCGGAGATCGCCAGGGGCTGCTCGCGCTGCAGCAGCTGGCTGGTCAGGCCATTCAGGCGGAACCCGAGGTCGAGATCCTCCACGACGCCGCTGCGATCCATCAGCAGCGATTTGCCGATCTGCCCGCGGCTGTCGAGCCGTATGACCGCGCATGCCTCCACGTCGATCAGGCGCAGGGCCGAGTCGGCCACCAGCAGCTGGGTCTCGTCGGGGTCGAGGGTGCCGGAGAGATTCTGGGTCACCTCGAAGAGCGTGGTCATCTCCTGAGCGTTCTGGCGCGTCTCGCTGAACAGGGTCACATTATTAATCGCCACCGCCGCCTGGTTCGCCACGGTGGTCAGGAAGCGCAGATTGTTCTCATCGAAGGCCCGCGGCTCGTAGCTCTGGATGTTGATCACGCCGATCACCTTGCTGCCGAAGATGATCGGCACCGCCAGGAACGACTGCTCCTGCTCCTCGCCGCTCCCGCTGTGGCCACCCTCGTCATAGAGGTTGCGCCTGCGGGCCTCCTCGGCGCTGTGGATGAGCAGCGGCTGGCGGTTCCGCAGCACCCAGCCGTTGGTGCCGCTGGCCTCGTCGAGGGTGATCGGGGTCAGCGCGATGGGCTGTCGGTTATCGTAGGCGATGGGGTAGCTGAGCACGTTCGTCTGCTCGTTGTAGATGCCGATCATCGATGTGCTCACATCGAGGATCTCGCCGATGCCGCGGTGCAGGCGCTCCAGCAGATCCTGCTGCTCCAGGGTCGAGTTGACCGCCTCGCTGATCGCGTTGATCGTCGAGAGCTCGCTGATGCGCCGCTCGCGCTCCTGGAACAGCCTGGCGTTCTCCAGCGCCGTCGCCGCCTGGTCGGCCAGTCCCACCAGCAGCAGCATCTCATCGCCGCTGAAGCTGCGCTGGTAGTTGGTCATCACGCTGAGCACGCCGACCGTGCGCTGGCGGTAGACCACCGGCACGCCCATGAAGGAGATCAGGTTGTTGTCGCGCTCGTAGCGCGGGTAGAGCGACCCGCCGCTCGCGCGCACATCGTCGATGATCAGCGGCGTGCCGGTCTCGGCGACCTTCCCGGTGTGGCCCTGGCCTACCGGCACGCGCATGGTGCGCCCGCGCTCGGTCGGGATGCCGTCGAGGGCCGCCGGGAGCAGCACCCCTCCATCCTCGGCGATCGTCCACAGCGCCACCGTGGTGACGTTGAGCTGGCGGCTCACCAGCTCCATCAGCTTGTTGAGCACCTCCTCGGGCTGGAGCAGCGAGGAGAGGATGCGCGCCGCGTCGAGCAGGGTGCTCAGCTCGCCGACCTTCACGCCCAGGGCGTTGGCGCTGCTGTTGGCGGCGGCGAAGGCCCGCGTGCGGGCGATGGCGGTGGTGATCTGGTTGGCGATTGTCTGGCACAGGTCGAGGGCCTGGGGTCGAAACTCGCCCGTGCGGGCCACAAAGTCCAGCCCGACGGCCCCGATCACCTCGCTGTCCATCACCAGCGGGATCAGCGCGATCGACTGGATGCCCATCTCGCCGAAGGTCTGGTGGGAGCGGATGAGGATCGGGTCGTGCTGCGCATCATTCGAGACCAGGGGCATCTTATGCGTGTCGAGCCACGCCACCGAGGGGTTGTCGTCGAGCGGGATGCTGATCGTGTCAATGATCGCGCTGGGCACCCGCTCGGCCACCGCCACGCCCTGCCCGGCCCTGCGGTCGTAGATCACCAGCCGGGCCTGGTCAACCCCGGTGGCCTCGGCCATCGCATCGACGATGCTCTGGTAGATCTTCTGTACGTCCGTCTCGCTGGCGGCCAGGGCCGAGACGCGGTTCAGCAGGTCGAGCTGCTGAACCTGCTCGCGGGCCTGGGCCAGCAGGCGGGCATTCTGCACGCCCAGGGCCAGCTGGTTGGCCACCGTTGTCAGGAATGATCGCTCGCGATCCCCGTAGATGTTTGGCGTGTAGCTCATCACCGCCATCATGCCCACCACCCGCCCGTCGCCCACCAGCAGCGGCACGCCCAGCCAGGCCGCCGAGCTGCGCCCGCTGCCGAACGTCACCGGCGCTAGGCCGGGCTCCAGGCGCTCCTTGGCCAGGTTCTGGAACTGGAGCGGCTGGCGCGTGCGGATAATATGGGCGGTCAGGCTGCCCGCGCCGGGGGCGCGCACCGCGCTGTCGATCAGATCGCTGCCCTCGTCCACCTCGTACGAGAGGATGATCGCATTATCCTCCTCCTGGTAGACGAAGGCGAAGAAGGAGTCGATCGCCAGCGAGACGGCGAGCTGAGTGTAGACCCGGCGCAGCATCAGCGGCAGATCCAGGGTTGAGCTGGTGATCTGGCCGATCTGGTTGATCACATCGAGCTCGGCGATGCGCCGCTCGCGCTCGCTGAACAGGCGGGCGTTCTCCAGGGCGATCGCCAGCTGGCTGGCCAGGGCGCTGAGGAACTGCTGGGCGCGCTCAGAGAAGGCGTTCGGCGCAAAGTCCTGCACGCTCAGCACGCCGATCACCCGGCCCTGGCTGATCAGCGGCAGGCCCAGCCAAGAGCGCACCTCGTCGCTGTTCTCGGCCAGCGGGAACCCGATCGCCGCCATAGCGGGCTCGGCCTGCATGTCATTCACCAGCAGCGGTTTGCCGCTGTCGATGATGATCCCGCTCAGCCCAGACTTCGGCACCGTCGCCTTATGGTTGCGCGGCATGATCTCGCCCTGGCGCAGGAACTGCTCGAAGCGCAGCTGCTGGTGCTCGGGCTCGTACCGGGCCACGTAGAAGAAGCTGGGCGTGCCCAGGTAGGACACGATCTCGTGGTAGACCCGCTCCAGCAGGGTGTCGAGGTCGGTGGTGCTGGTGGCGGCGCTGCCCACCTGGAAGAGGGCCGCCATCTGCTCGGCGCGGGCGCGGGCATCGCCCAGCAGGTAGTAGTTCTCGATCGCAATCGCCGACTGGTCGGCGAAGATCTCCAGGGGCTCGACGCTGCGCGCCGTCGGTCGCTGGCGGTCCTGCGGGTCGCCGGCGATCATGAGGCCGAGCATATTCCCCTCGGCCGAGTAGAGCGGCACGCAGAGCCGGTCGTCGCGCTGCCACTCGTCGGGGAGGCGCACATCGTCGAAGGACGTGTAGCGAAAGACCGAGGTGGTGAAGCCCCGCTCAAGGGCGACGGCCTCCTCGGCGGGCACGAAGTAGCTGCGCCCGATGCGGAACCGCGAGTCGAGGTAGCGGGTGGCCAGGGCCTCGGGCAGCGGGTGCTCGCCCATCTGGTGCAGCTCGTTGAGCGGGATTCCGGCGGCGGCGACCGGCCGCAGCACATGGGCGTTGTCGGGGTCGGCGAGGCAGAACACAACGGTGCGGAAGTTGGCCGAGTCGGCCACGCTGTAGCCAACCTGCTCCAGCAGGTTCTCTAGCGAGCGGTCGGCGCGCAGCGCCTGGCCGATCTCCAGCACGTCGTTGAGCATCGAGGCGCGGCGCTGGAACATGCGTGAGAGATGCTCCAGCTCGGCGTAGCGCTGGGCGTTGCCGATGCCGACGGCGGCCTGGTGGGTGAGGGCGCGCAGGAAGTCGACCGCATCGTGGTCGAAGCTGTGCGACCTGGGCGATATCAGCAGCAGGACGCCGGCCACCCCGGCCTGGTAGAAGATCGGCGCGGCCAGGGCCGACGCCGCACCGGGCAGCGACACGGCGGCCCGCTCGCCGCTGCTGATCGTGTCGCTCAGCTCGGGCTCACGGCGCTGCATCGCCATATGCGCCGTGGTCGCGCTCGCGTTGAGCACGGTGCCGATCAGGGCGTCGTGGGTCGCCTCCGCATAGCCCACCGCCTCGACGACCCGGCAGGCCGCAGCGTCGTCCGCCTCGCCGCCACCCTCGTCGACCGCGCGCAGGGCGATCAGGCCGTGGGTGGCGCCGGTGGCCTTCAGCGCCTGCTCCAGGGCGTAGGCCAGGATCTCCTTCTGGTTGAGCGTGATCGCCAGCTGGCTCGACACGCGCTGGAGCGCCCGCATCTGCTCCAGGCGCGCGCGCAGGCTGCTGTCGGCCTGCTCGTAGCGGGTCGTGTTGACGATCACCTGGGCCGACTGGTCGGCGATGATGCGCAGCAGGCGCTCGTTATCGGCGCTGAAGGCGTCCGGCTCGGTGGCGAAGAGCTCGAGGACGCCGACCAGCGTATCGCCGGTGCGCATCGGCAGGCCGACATAAGATCGGGCGGTGCTGCCATCCTCCAGGAGGATCTTCGCCGCCTGGCGCGTCGCGCCGCCCTGCGCGGCGGCCGACTCCAGGTCGGCGATCAGGCGCGGGCGCTGGTGGCGGGCGAGCCAGCTGCTCAGGCTGTCGGCTATGCTGCTGGCGGGCTCGCTCAGCCCGCAGCTTGTGGCTACCTGCAGCTTGCGGGTCCGCCCATCCCAGAGGGCGATGCGCGCGCCGCCGAAGCTGGCGAGCGACTGCAGGCCAGCGAGGATCGCGTCGAGGGTCTCGTCGAGCGAGAGGCCTGCGCTGAGCTGCTGGCTGATCCGCTGGAGCAGCTCTAGCTCGGCGGCGCGGCGCTGCTCCACCTCGTAGAGCCGCCGGTTGACGACCGCCGTGGCCACCTGGGCGGCCAGCACCTGGGCAAGGTTGCGCTCGGCCTGCGTGACCGGTCGGCGCGCCCGCTCGTAGCCGATGGTGAGCAGGCCGATCATCTGATCCTTCGCCCGCAGGGGCAGCAGCAGCGCGGATCGGCTGCCCTCGGATGCCAGCACT
>JBAXES010000102.1:0-10013 GCA_037140315.1 Chloroflexales bacterium | reverse complement strand
CTGCATAGAATCCGGCGGGGCCGGCGCCCACGATGGCGACGCGCAGTGGGCGGGTAGCAGTACCCAGTTGCTCGGTCACGCTCTGTCTCCTTGTCGGCCTTGCGGGCCACATATGCTACATCCATGTGATCTGGCGAACCTTGTGGATAGATCCCGACAGACGAACGGCTACGGCGTTATGGTCGGCGGCGGAGTCTCAGGGCTTGGCGGCTCGGGCGTCGCTGGCGCTATCGTCATCGTGGTGGCCGTCCCGGCGGCCTCGGGTATTCCTGTAGCGGCAGGCGTCCCCGTGACGCCGGGCGTCCCCCCCGTCGATGCTGGTGTGGTGGTCACATCAGTGTTTGGGGCCGTCGTGGGCGTGGTGGTCGGCGTGGGCGGTGGTGTCCGCAGCACCACCGTGACAACCGGCGGGTCCCCTACGAGCTGCAGGCCATCGGGGAGGCTCACGGTCACTGATAGCAGGTAGCTGCCAGCCCGCAGCCCGCTCACGTTTATGCTGGCCTGCACCCGCTGCCGCGCCAGCTGGTCGAGGAGCGAACTCCCGCCGGTAATAGTTAGCGAGACAACATCGGGGGCGACGCTGGGCGTCAGCCCGTCACCGACCCCCGTCAGGATCACCTGGGCGGGCAGGGCCACCCGAAACGCCTGGTCCACCGGGACGATCAGCACCGTCACCATCACGCTGCCGGGCTCGCCGATCTGCGGCGAGGTGCCGGCGGGGAAGATCACGCTGGCCTGGCGCACTAGGGAGCTGCGGGCCCCGGCGATGTCGATCGGCTCGCTCTTCAGCACGGCCGCGGCGTCGAGGGGGCCAGAGCTGCCGGTCAGCGCGATCAGGGGCGGGTTCACCTGCACGGATGTGATCGCGTAGCCCGGCGCGGGCAGGCCGGTGATCGTGGCCTCCACCGGCACCAGCTTCAGCCCCACCACCGAGGTGATCGGGATGCGGATATTGACCGTGGCCGGGCTGATCTGCACGCCATCGACGGGCTGTCCGTTTGCGTCGATCGCCTCCAGGGTCAGCGGGGCCTGGTAGCTGGCCCGCAGCTGCTCGATGTTGGCCGTGGTCTGGGCGGCCTTCACCCGCGCCACCCGGTTCTGCGGGCCGGAGATCTGCGCGGTGGCGATGGGCGTGCCGCCGGAGGTGATCTGCGGGTCACCGCGCTCAAAGCTGAAGGGCAGGTTGCCGACGATCTTCAGGTCGATCTGCGCTGTGGCGCTGATCACCTCCTCAAGCCGGATGGGGATCGCCGATGGTGTGACTCCATCGGCGGGCACGGTGAACGAGATCGTGCTGCGGGTGGCCTGCACATTCACCGGCACAATATGTTCGCCGGCATTGAAGTTGCTCAGGTCAACCACGGTGCGGATATCGACCGGGCGCAGCTCAGTGCGCTGGTTGCGGTCGGTGCGCAGGGTGACATCGATGCTGGGGAGGGTCGGGCTCGGCAGGCCGTTGGCGTCCACGATCACCAGATCGCCGCGCAGGCCGATCACCTGTGGGGTGAGCCCCTCGAAGGGCACCAGCTCCTCAGGGTTCTGGCTGAATGAGACAAAGGCCCAGAGGGAGAAGCTCAGGCCGAGGGCCAGGATCGCCCGCAGCATCGTGGCGCGCAGAGCTGTCATTCGGCCGGCACCATCACTTCTTCTCCTCGTCCAGGGGCACCCGCAGCAGGCCGGCGAGCATGCTGCGCAGGCGCGTCTCGTTCAGGTAGCTTGCCATCCGTCCATCGTTCACCAGCGATATCGCCCCCGTCTCCTCCGAGACCACCACCGAGATCGCGTCAGTCTGCTCGCTGATGCCCTTGGCGGCGCGATGGCGGGTGCCGTAGCGGCGCGGGCCGATCACATCCTCGCTCAGGGGCATCACCACATTGGCCGCGAGGATGCGCGTTCCGCGCACGATCACGGCCATATCGTGGAGCGGCGAGTTCGGGTAGAAGATATTAAGCAGCAGCGGCGCCGAGATGCGTGAGTCGAGCATGATCCCGCGGTCGGCGTACTCCTGGAGCTGGGTGGTGCGCTCGATCACGATCAGCGCACCCACGCCCTGCTGCGACAGCTGGGCGGCCGCACGGCAGATCACCGTGATCGTCTCCAGCAGCTCCGAGCGGTTCGCCCCGCCGAAGGGCCGGCCAATCAGGTTGCTTGATCGGCCGAGGCTCTCCAGCGCCCGGCGCAGCTCGGGCTGAAAGAGCACCGGCACGCCGACGATCAGGGTCGGGTTAATAATGTTGCTCAGCAGCCACGAGAGCGTTGCGAGCCGACCGTTGGCCACCGTGCCCACGACGAACGCGGCTACCAGCACCACTCCCATGCCGCGTAGGAGCTGGACAGCTCGCGTGCCGCGGATCACGCCGAAGATCCAGTAGAACAGGATGGCGACGATCAGGATGTCGAGAAGGGTGAATGGCGATGTGAGCGGGTTGAGCCGCGACCAGAGGCGTGCGAGATCCATGATATAGGCAATAGAGAACAGGCAATAGGGAACAGGGTCGACTTGCGTACGCGGGTTATATTAGGCAGATTACCCGAAAGAGCGTGTCATCGCAAGGTGATATTTATACCCCACCCCCAAGGAAATACGCCGTGTTTTAGGCGCTCCCGGCCCCGCTAGCTTTTTATCTGCGACTGGCGCTGCTGGAGCATGCGGTTAGCGGCTGAGGCCAGGGCCTCGACGCGATCCATCTCGACGCCCTCCATCTTCAGCATGCGCCCATAGAGCTGCACGGCCTGGCCGTACTCCTCGCGGCGCATGAGCATGTCGCCCAGCAGATAGTAGGCGTCGATATCTTTCTGGTCGAGCCCGATGATCTGGTGCAGCTCGGCGATCGCGCCGTCGTAGTCGCGCTGCTGGGCGAAGATGCGGGCGATCTGCTTCTTCTCGGCCACGGCCTCGCTGGTGCGGCGGGCGAGGGTGTGCATCAGGGCCAGCCACTGGCGGGCCTCGACATCGTTCGGCGCGATCAGGATGATCTTGTCGTAGACCTGGCGGGCCTTCTCGTGCTCGCTAAGCATCCAGTGGACCTGGGCGGCCTCCTGGAGCGAGGCGACGGCGTCCTTGAGCTGTCCGGCCTTGCGCTGCAGCTCGGCGGCGCGGATCAGCCCGTCGACACCCTTGTCGAGGTAGCCGCGGCGCAGCTGCATGCGCGCTAGCCGCCCGCTGATCGTGGTGTGGTTCGGGGCCAGCTTGAGCGCATACTCCAGCATCTCGATCGCCCGGTCGAGCTGCTGGCGCTCCTCGTAGTACGAGGCCAGCTCCTCAAGCTGAGTCAGGGCCTCGGTGAGCTTGCCCTGGCGGAAGTAGACATCGGCCAGCTTGGTGTGGATCGCCCGGTCGTAGGGCACCAGCTTTTTCGCCTCGATCAGGGCCTGCTCGGCGCCGGCGAGGTCGTTGCTGGCGGCGTAGGCCTCGGCCATGCGCCGGGCCAGTTCGCCCTTGGCCAGGGGCACGGCGAACGCGTGCTTGATGCCCGGGTCGGCCGGGGCGCGCCCCGCCACCGCCTGGCCCTTGCGCAGCTGGGCCAGGGCCTCCTCGGCGTTGCCCATCGCGATATAGCTGTCGGCGGCGGCCTGGTAGATCAGCACCGGGTGCAGCAGCGGGTCGGCGTCGTCGTCGAGCATTGCCTGGGCCTGCTCAAGCTCAAGCAGGGCCGAGTTGTGCTGCCCGGAGCTCTGCTGGATGATCGCCAGGATATAGTGCAGTATCCCCGCGTCGGAGGTCAGCAGGGCCGAGCGGTACTCGGACTGGACGTGGCTGAACTCCTGGGGGCGCTGCCTGATCTGATCGAGCAGGGTGGCCAGGGAGTCCCACACGGCGGCGGGCTGGTCGCCCATCAGGGCCAGGGTCATATTGAGCCGGGCGATGGCGATCAGGTCATTGGATGCCCCGAGTTCCAGGGCCTTGCGGAACTCACCCAGGGCGGCCTCGAAGCGCTCCAGCTTCAGCAGGGCCATGCCGTACTGGCTATGCACATCGCGGTTCTTCGGCGCCCACTGGAGCAGGCGGCGGTACTCCTCCAGCGCCTTGTTGCTCTGGCCGAGCCGGTAGTAGGTGTTGGCGACGTGGATGAGCTGCTCGACCGCCTGGTCGAGCCGGTCGGCGTTTTTGAGGATCTCGGCCAGGCGCGTGCGTGCGTTGATCGTATCGGGCGACAGCTCGATGAAGCGGAAATAGACATCGATCGCCCGCTCGGGCTCATTGCGTACCCGGTAGGTGTCGATCAGCAGCTGGTACTTCGCCAGGGCCTCCTCGGGCCGGCCCTGGCGCTCGTAGATCTCGCCCATGCGCAGGTGGATCGGCAGATAGTCCACATTGACCCGGATCACCTCAAGGCAGGCGTCCAGGGCCGCCTCGATCAGCCCCTGGTCGAGGTACGTGTCGCTGAGGCTCACCCACCTGGCCGCATCGTCATCCAGGCCGCTCGTGTCGAGCTTGGTGGCCGGCGCGAAGTTTGGCGCGATGGCCGTCGGCATCGACTCGAGGAAGAGCATCGGCTCGGAGATCGGGTCGGGCTGGGCCTGCTCGCTGAGGTTGCCGGTGGTGGCGGGCCGGTCGTTGCGCAGGAAGTCGGTGATCGGCCGGATCTTGCCCCAGCTCCCCGGCATCTGCTCCTCGGGGAGCGAGGGCGCATCTGGGCCGGGCTGCGGCGTGAGCGAGCCGGTGCCGAGCGTGCGCAGCTTGGCGAACATATTGCGCTCGGACAGCTCCTTAGCGCGCTGCTTGAACTCGGCGGCTCGGTCGCGCCCCCAGCGCTTGCTCTCCAGAAAGGTGCCCAGGGTCGAGTAGAGCGCGGCGGCGCGGGCGATGTCGCCGATCTCGGTGTAGATCGTCGCCGCCGACTCATACATGTCGATCAGGTCGTCGGCCTCGCCGCGCCCGATCGACTCCAGGTCTACCAGTCCGATGGTCTGCTCGAACTCCTGGGCGGCCTGGGCCAGCTGGCCAAGCTCGCGGTGGCTCTGGCCGAGGGCGAAGTGCGAGGAGAGGGCGTACTCGTGGTCGGTGGCGGCGCGGGTGAGCACCCCCACGGCGGACTTGTGGTCGCCGCGCTCCTGGTAGATCAGGCCGAGGGCGTAGAGCACATCGGCCCGCTCCAGCCCGGCGTCCAGTGCCTGCTCGTATAGCTCCGCCGCGCCGTTGGCGTCGCCGGACTCCTGCTTTTTGATCGCCTGCTCGATCAGCTTCTCGATCTGGAACTGCTGCGAGCGGAGTGCTCCGGTCATCCCGCCCGTGCTCACCCGCAGATCGCCGCTGCCGGGGGTGGCGGGGGCGGCGGGGGCGCTCACCCCGGCGGCGCGGGCCATGGCGTCGCGTAGGGTGACGATCAGATCTTTCGCCTCGCGGGAGCTCGGGTCGAGCCGCAGGGCCAGCTCGGCCACCTCGGCGGCTGCGTCGAGCTGCCGCGCGTCATAGAGGTGATGGGCGATGGTCAGGTGCTCGCCGGCGGCCTCGCGCAGCGCCCCGAGGTCCTCGTAGAGCCGCGCCAGCTTGCGCCGGTCATCGTCCATATCGGGCCGCAGGGCGAGCAGCTCGCGCAGCGGGTCGACGGCCTGGGCCGGTCGGCGCTGGGAGATATGCAGGTCGGCCAGGCTCCGATAGCTCTTCACCGCCGCGCCCGTGTTCCCCTGGCGGCTCGTGCACTGGGCGATATAGCCGAGGTAGAACGGGTTATTCTGATCGGCGGCCCGCAGATCATTAAAGATCTGCAGGGCGTGATCGAGCTTGCCGGTGTTGAACAGGGCCACAGCTGCGGCGATCCGCGCGTCGGTGTCCTGGGGGAACTCCTGGAGCGCGCGGATCGCGCTCTTCAGAGAGTCTTCCCAGCGCCCGGCGCGTGCGGACTCGCGGCTCTGCTCCATCGCTCGCTCGAAGATTGCGCGGTTTCCTGCCATAGCGTTTGCATCCAGGGGCGGGGGCCAGGGGCGGGCTAGCCGCGCGCTGACTCCCTCCCTCCCACCTTAAAGATGAACTACAACCCTAAAAGCGTCAGCACCAGGGCCTTCTGCACGTGGAGGCGGTTCTCGGCCTGGTCAAAGATCACCGATCGCGGGCCGTCGATCACCTCGGCGGTCACCTCCTCGCCGCGGTGCGCGGGCAGGCAGTGCATCGCCACCGCCTGCGGGCTGGCCTGGGCCAGCAGCGCCGCGTCCACCTGGTAGGGCTGGAAGGCCGGGCGGCGGCGGGCCGACTCGTGCTCCTGGCCCATCGAGGTCCACACGTCGGTGTAGATGGCGTCGGCGCCCTCCACCGCCTCGCCCGGCGCGGAGGTGATCGTGATCGCGGCGTCGCTCTCGCCGGCCAGGGCCTCGGCCCGCGCGACGAACTCCTGCTCGGGCCGGTAGTCGGGCGGCGCGGCCACCGCCACGCTCACCCCGAGCATCGCGCCAAGCAGCATCAGCGAGTTGCAGACATTGTTGCCGTCGCCCACGTAGGCCAGCTTTAAGCCCTGGGTGCGCCCGAACCGCTCGCGCAGGGTGAGCATATCGGCGAGGGCCTGGCAAGGGTGCTCCACGTCGCAGAGCGCGTTGATCACCGGCACGGTCGCGTAGCGCGCCAGGGTCTCCACCGTGCTGTGCTTAAACACGCGGGCGGCGATCACCTGCACCCAGCGGCTCAGGTTGCGCGCCACATCGGGCACGCTCTCGCGACCGCCCATGTCGATGTCGTTGGCCGAGAGGTAGCTGGGGTGCCCGCCGAGCTGGGTCATCCCAGCCTCGAAGGCCACCCGGGTGCGCAGCGAGGGCTTCTCAAAGACCAGCGCCAATGTCTTGCCCTGGAGCGGCATGCTCGGGTGGATGCCCCTGCCGCCGGCGTGCCACGCTGCCTTCAGGGCGGATGCCCGGTCGAGCAGCGCCTCGGCCTCGGCCCGGCTCAGGTCGGTCACGGAGAGAAAATGTCGTACCATCGGTCGTGCTTTCTTAGACAAGGTGTCGGGTGTCGGGTGTCGGGTGTCGGGTGTCGGGTGTCGGTCGGTAGATGTGCAGGGTTCTGATGGCTCGGTCTGAAACCTGAAACCTAGCACCTGACACCCCATCTCTACCCCTGCCAGCTTCGCGATCTCGCCCCGCCGGAGCGGCTCTCGGCCTTGCGCTTATGGGTGCCGCTGCGCTGCTCTGCCGTTAGGTGACGATAGTCGTCGGCCTCGATCATGATCCGTTCGGGGCAGAGTATGACGTCCTCCATGCGCGAGCGGATGCGCGGGTCGATATCCTCGGGCTTACGGTTGGTGGTGATCACGGTCGGCAGAGCATAATTATAGCGGTGGTTAATAATCTGGTAAAGCTTCTCTCTGGCCCAGGGGGTGGCGTTCTCAGTGCCTAGATCATCGAGGATCAGCAGCTTTGCATTGCGGATCTGCTCGAAGCGCTCATCGTAGGCCACCTCGCTGGTCGGGCCGAAGGTGGAGCGCAGGTGATCGAGGAGGTCGGGCACGACGGTGAAGAGCACCTCATAGTTCATCTTGAGCACGTCGTTGGCGATCGCGGCGGCCAGATGCGTCTTGCCGCAGCCAAAGTTGCCAGAGAGCACCAGCCAGCCGCGCGGGTTGCTGGCGTATTCGAGCGAGCGCGTGAAGGCCCGGCTGACCCCTGGGATGTTGCGGTCAAAGTTCTCAAAGGTCTTATCGCGGAATGGCCCAAGGTTGCTGATCTGGAGCAGCTTCTGGCTGCGGCGCTGTCGGATCTCGTCGTCCTTGCAGTGACAGTTGATCAGCCGACCGAAGTTAGGGTCGCCATATTTCACGTCACGCACATAGAAGCCGGCCCCCTTGCACGTGGGGCAGTTCGGGTCGCCGGGACCCTCAGAGATCGGACTCGTCTCCGCCGCGTCGGTAGAGGTTGCCGTACTGTCCGCCGGTGTACTTCTCGATATCGATAGGTCGCCCGGCGCGATCCGACGCATTCTGTCTTCCATTGGTGGCCCACCTCTCCAGCACCTTGCGAATATAGCGCCACGAGCGGGCGTTCGCCCGCACGGCCTCGCGCATCGCCTCCTCGATCCACTCGCGCGGGTAGCGGTCCTCGGCCTCACGCAGTTCGTCGATCAGCATTGGTGTCACCAGGCCGATGTTCTGCTCGTAGAGGCCGATCAGCCCTGGCCGCTCGACCGGCGCGCCGTTGGGGGCGAGGGCCGCGCGGGCCAGGGCCATCTCCTCGGCCCAGCCCCGGTTGGCCGGGGTGTTCACGAGATACCAGTTATTCACCCGTCCGTCTGCCGGCGTGGCCAGGTGCAGCATGCTGCCCCGCTGCACCGCCGCGTCCAGCCCCTCGGCCAGCAGATCCTCGATCGGGCGCAGCTTCGAGACGGCCCGCAGTGATCGGCGCAGCGTCTTGTCGGCCAGCAGCTCATCCCAGCTCAGGCGTCGCGGGGCGCCGCGCTGGCGGCTCAGCCGGTAGAAGATATGGAGCGTGACCTTCAGCTCGCTGGCGAGCGTCACCGCCGGCAGCACCTCGCTGAATAGCTCTGGTGGCAGGCCGACGAGGCTATTGGTTGAGAAGCCTGCGAAGGCCATTGCCACCTCGCGATGGGCGTGCGTCTGGATCGTGGTCGGGCGTTTGGATCGCGAAAGACGTGAAGAATGCGAACAGGACGCGACGAAGGCCGGTTGAACCACAGGGATCATGTTACCACATGCGCGCGGTGTTTGGATCATTGTTCGCGCCCTTTGTATTCGTGTTCTCCGTAAGGCTTCGCGCCATTCGCGATCCAAACCCCCGCGCGGTTCCGGCGCTCAATACGTTGCAAATATTGTGCAAGGGGTTGACAAAGAATGCGCAAATATGTTATGCTTTGCACAAGGAAATATCCTGACTTGAAACATCCGCGAGGTCTGGTATGAAATCCATCAAGCGCTCTCCGCTTATCTTCATCTTCCTGACGGTCTTCATCGACCTGCTTGGCGTGGGCATCGTGGTGCCGCTGCTGCCCTACTACGTCAAGATTATTGAGCAGGCCGATGCCGCCTGGCTCTCCAGCAGCCGCGCGCTGATCGTCGGCGCCCTGGCGGCCAGCTTCTCGCTGTTCCAGTTCATCTTCTCGCCGGTGCTTGGCGCACTGTCGGATCGCTTCGGGCGCCGGCCGGTGCTGCTGATCAGCCTAGCGGGCACGGGCATCTCCTATATCGTGTTTGGCCTGGCCGAGCAGCTGCTCCCCCTGGGCATCGGCACGGTGCTGGCGGTACTGTTCTTCGCCCGCATCCTCGACGGCATCACCGGCGGGAATATTAGCACCGCCCAGGCGTATATCGCCGACGTGACGCTGCCCGAGGAGCGCGCCAAGGGCCTGGCCCTGATCGGCGCAGCCTTCGGTCTGGGCTTCATGCTTGGACCGGCGATCGGCGGGCTGCTCAGCACGATCAGCCTGTCTGCGCCGGCCTTCGTCGCCGCCGCCCTGACCTTTGGCAACGTGATCTTCGGCCTCTTCCGGCTGCCCGAGTCGCTGCCGGCCGCGCGGCGCACCAGGGTGCCATTCAGCAAGATGAACCCGGTCAGCCGCCTGCGCGCGGTGGTCGGCAAGGCCAGCATCCGCCCGCTGCTGGCCGGCGTGCTGCTGCTGAACTTCGCCTTTGCGGGCCTGCAGAATAACTTCGCCGTCTTCAGCGATGTGCGCTTCGGCTTCGGCCCCACCCAGAACGCCTTCGTCTTCGCCTTCATCGGCCTGATGGCGGTGTTTGTGCAGGGCTTCCTGATCCGCAAGCTGCTGCCGCGCTTCGGCGAACCCCGCCTGGCCATCTCTGGCCTGAGCATGATGACGGTCGGCTTCGCCCTGATCGCCATCGCGCCGGCCGCCTGGGTGCTCTTTCCGGCGCTGGGCATCCTCGCCGCAGGCTCTGGCATCGCCACGCCCTCCATCACCAGCCTGATCTCGCGGCGCGTGGCCCCGCAGGAGCAGGGCAGCGTGCTGGGCGGCGTCCAGGCCTTCAACAGCCTGATGATGGTGGCCGGCCCGCTCTTCGCCGGCGTGATCTTCGACCTGATCGGCCCGGCCGCGCCCTACTTCAGCGGCGCTATAC
>JBAXES010000101.1:0-10068 GCA_037140315.1 Chloroflexales bacterium | reverse complement strand
CTTGCCGGCGGCCTTGCTGGCGGCGCGGCGCGCGGCGAACCCGGCCCAATCCATCTTCTTCAGCGCGGTTTCATACACCAGGGCAAAATCGCCACTGTCATACCGCTGCGCCATGGCGCTGGTGAAGGGCATGGCGCTCTGCGGCACCATGTTCCGCCGGCGCAAATCCGCCCGATCAATCCCCATTTCGCGCGCCGCGGCGTCAATCAGCCGCTCCACCACGTAGTTGCTCTCGGGTCGGCCGGCGCCCCGATACGCATCCACCGGCGTGGTGTTGGTGAACACCCCAATCACGTTGGCGTGGATCGCCTGGAAGCCATAGACGCTGGCCAGCACCTTGGTGCCGGCGCCGGTCGGGATCATGGGCGCGAAGGTGTTCAGATAGGCGCCCATATTGGCGTGGTTGCGGGTGCGCAGCGCCAGGATGAGTGCGGCGGCCGCAGCGGCCAGCAGTGCGACGACAAGCGGTGACATAGCCTAACCCAGAAAGATCAGCGCGGCGGCGGCCAGCAGCAGCAGCCCGGCCAGCCAGAGCAGGCCGCCGCTCAGCGCCACCGCCTGGCTGTGGCGGGCGTGGCGCAGGGTGCCGAGGTCGCGCCGGGCCTGGCCCGTCGGCTCCGCCCCGGCCACCCGGCGCAGCCACCAGGCCCGCGCGCAGTACACGTACTCGCCAACCTCGCTGGCCCGGATCATAGCAGCCTCTCCGCACTGAGGCACTGAGGTGCCTCAGCGCCTCAGTGTTAGTTTCCTAGCACCGGCGCGCCCTGGATCGCCTTGATCACATCATTCACCGTGATCAGCAGCATCAGGGCCATCAGGGCGGCGAACCCGAGGGCGTGGACGAGGGCCTCTTTCTCTGGCGGGACCTTCTTGCCGCCGCGGATCCACTCGACGCTGGCGAAGATAATGTGGCTGCCGTCAAGGGCGGGGATAGGCAGCAGGTTGAGCAGGAACAGGTTCAGGCTGAGGATGGCCGTCAGGTTCCAGAAGGCCAGGAATCCGCCGGGCTGCTGAATAACCTCACCGGTGGCCCGGGCGATGCCCACCGGCCCGATCGGCTGGCCAGCGGACGAGGGCGTCGGCGAGAAGATCCCCATGATCGACGCCGGCAGCGAGGCCAGGGACTTGAGCATATGGCCGGTGAGCGTTATGCTGTCGCTCACGCCGCGCCACGCCGCCTCGGCCGGGCCCACCGGCACGTGGATGGTCTTCTGCGAGTAGCTGAAGCCGAACCCCAGCTCGTAGCGCGTGCCGTCAGGCGCTGTCCAGGGGCCGGGCGTCACCCTGAGCGCGAGCTCCTTGCCGTCGCGCAGCACCACCGCATCGAGGGGGCGGCCCTGGCTGGCCTTGGCGGTCGTCGGGATCAGCGCGCTGTCGGTCATCTCCTGGCCCGCGAGGCGGATCAGCTCATCGCCCTTCTTGAACCCGGCGGCGGCGGCGGGGGTCCCGGCGTAGACATCGCCGATCTCCTGGCCGCCGGACGGCGTGGGCACGCCCTGGGCCATAAAGAGCGCCGCGAGGATGAGCATCGCCAGGAGCAGGTTCATCAGCGGGCCGGCGGCCATAACCAGGATCTTGCGCCAGGGCTTGGCGGCGGCCAGGCTGCCGCCCGCGCCGTAGAGGCTATCCGCGCCGCCCTCGCTATTGGCGAAGCGGACGAAGCCACCGAGGGGCAGCCAGTTCAGGGTATACTTCACGCCGCCGCGCTCGAACATCACCAGGGCGCGCGGGGGGTAGCCGATGCCGAACTCCTCGACCTTGATCCCCATCCAGATCGCGCTCACAAAGTGGCCGATCTCGTGGACGACGACCAGGATGCCGAGCATGAGCAGGAAGGCCCCGATGGAGAGGAACGTAGTAAGCATACTGAGGTGCTCCGCGTATATAGCAACGGAGGCGGGCATGCGCCCGCCTCTGCCCATTTCTGCCTAAAGTGTACCTGATCAGGATCTGAGTGTCAACAGAACCAGGTAGTAGATCACGGGGGCGGTGAAGAGCAGCGAGTCGATCCGGTCGAGGATGCCGCCGTGCCCGGGGATGAGCCGGCCCGAGTCCTTGATCCCGATCTGGCGTTTGATCAGCGACTCGACGAGGTCGCCCAGGGGGCCGACCACACCGGCGGCGGCGCCGATCAGGGCGGCGGCGGCGTAGCCGATCGGCAGCCCGAGGATCGCGACCGCGAGCATGGCCGAGAGCACCGAGGCCGTGAACCCGCCGACGGCGCCCTCCCAGCTCTTCTTCGGGCTGAGGATCGGCGCCATCTTGTGGTGGCCGAGGGCGCGGCCGACAAAGTAGGCGGCCGTATCCTGGAGCCACGTCACCGCGAGGACGAGCAGGATCCAGGATGTGCCGGGGGGGATGTGCAGGGCGGCCAGCCAGCCGCCGTGCAGGGGCGTGTCGATCCGGCCGATCAGGATGAAGTAGCTGAGCAGACCGCCGACGTAGTAGGCCCCGCCGAAGGTGAGCGCCCAGCTCTCGATGCTGTCGCTGCGGTCGCCCGGGATCAGCTCGTAGGCCAGGCTGCCGATAAGCGACGCCCCGATGATCGCCCCGCCGAGGTTGAAGGGCACGACCGGCTCGAGCGCGGGGGCCGCGCAGAGCGCTAGGCCGATCAGCAGGGCCACCCACAGGCGCGGGGCATAGCCGCCCTGGCGCATGATCCCGTCGAGCTCAAAGACCGCCAGGGCGACACAGATCCCGACCAGGATCGCCGTGGACCAGGGCCACCAGGCTGCGGCGATCACGATCGGGATCAGGACGCTGACGCTGGCGACACGGAGCGCCAGTGAGCTAGCTCTGCTCGGTGAGTCCGCCGAAGCGGCGTTCGCGCCGTCCATAGTCTCGTATCGCCTGATGGATATGCTCGGGCTGGAAGTCGGGCCAGAGCACGGGCGTGAACCAGTACTCGCTGTAGGCCGCCTGCCAGATCATAAAGTTCGAGATGCGCCGCTCGCCGCTGGTACGGATGACGATATCGGGGTCGGGCATCTCGTGGGTGTACAGGTGATCGGTGATCAGCTGCTCGTCAACCTGGTCGGGGCTGACCCCCTGGGCCACCAGGCCGCGCACCGCATCGACGATATCGGCGCGGCCGCCGTAGTTAAAGGCGACGGCCAGGGTCAGCCCGGTGTTCCGCTCGGTCAGGTCGATCGCGTGCTGCACCTTACGGCGCAGGCGCGGGCTGAGCCCATCGAGGCGCCCGAGGTGGCGCAGCTTCACATGCTGCTCGTGCAGGTTGCGCGTCTCGCGGTCGATAAAGTCGCCGAGGATCTGCATGAGCCCCTGCACCTCCAGCGAGGGCCGGCTCCAGTTCTCGGTGGAGAAGGCGTAGATCGTCAGGTAGCGCACCCCAATGGTATCACACTCTTTGGCGATCGCGCGGATGTTCTCGGTGCCGGCGCGGTGCCCGGCCATGCGCGGCAGGCCGCGCTGCTTGGCCCAGCGCCCATTCCCATCCATAATGATGGCGATATGGGCCGGGATGCGCGATCCTTCGAGGGGGCTCTCGGTGCTGCTCATGGCCTTCTCTGATGGCGGTCTGGGGGGCGAAGCCGGCGATCATGGCCCGCCCTGGCGCTACACAGCAAGGACTTCGGCCTCTTTATCGGCGCCGATCTGGTCTAGGTCTTTCACGGTGCGATCGGTGAGTTGCTGGACGCGCTCCTGGCCGCGGTGCAGGTCATCCTCGCTAATCAGCTTCTCGGCCTCCATCTGCTTAAGGTCGTCGATCGCCTCGCGGCGCTGGTTGCGCACCGAGACCTTCACCTCCTCAAGCCGGTGGCGCACCACCTTGACCATCTCGCGGCGGCGCTCCTCGGTGAGCTGGGGCACGGCCAGGCGGATGATGCGCCCATCGTTGCCCGGGTTGATCCCGAGGTCCGAGTTCTGGATAGCCTTCTCGATCACCTTGATCATGCCGTTATCGAAGGGCTGGATCACAATCAGCCGCGACTCGGGTATGCTGATGTTGGCCAGCTGGTTCAGCGGCATCTGCGCCCCGTAGGCCTCAACTTGTAGGTGCTCGACCATGCCGGACGATGCGCGGCCGGTGCGGATCGTGGCGAGGTTATGCTTGAGGGCCTCGGTGGCCTTCTTCATGCTCGCCTCGAACTCGCGCAAGACATCGTTGATCATCACACGCCTCCTAGATCATTGCTCACGAGCGTGCCCACGCGCTCGCCCATCACGATCCGCTCGATCGTGCCGGCCGCGAGGGCGTTAAAGACGATGATCGGGATGTTGTTATCCATGCAGAAGGTGAGAGCGGTGCTGTCCATCACCGCGAGCCCACGGTTCAGCGTGTCCATGTAGGTGATATGGTCGAAGCGGGTGGCCTCCGGGTCGCGGCGCGGGTCGGCGCTATAGACGCCATCAACCCCATTCTTCGCCATCAGGATGACCTCGGCGTGTACCTCAGCCGCGCGCAGGGCGGCGGCCGAGTCGGTGGTGAAGTACGGGTTGCCGGTGCCGCCGCCGAGGATCACCACCCGGCCCTTCTCCATGTGGCGGGTCGCCCGGCGGCGGATGTAGGGCTCGGCCACCTCGTCCATCTTCAGGGCCGACATCGCGCGGGTGAAGAGGCCGTGGCGCTCAAGTACGTCCTGCATCGCCAGCGCGTTGATCACGGTGGCGAGCATACCCATATAGTGCGACTGCGCCGTATCCATGCCGCGCTCGATCGACTTGTTGCCGCGCCAAATATTCCCGCCGCCGATCACCACCGCGACCTGGACGCCGTGTCTGACGACTTTTGCGATCTCCTGGGCCAGGAAGTCGAGCATCTCATAGCTGACGCTCTCACCGTCATCGCCCTTGATCTGCTCACCGCTCAGCTTGATCAGGATGCGCCGATATTTTGGCTCTTGCATAGATATGAAGAAGGCAGGAGGCAGGGCTTAGGTTGCAGGCGCAGACACCTGCCTCCCGTCTCCCACCTCCTGCCCTCCGGTGTTAGGCGCCAACCTCGTAGCGCACAAAGCGGCGGATGACGATATTCTCTCCCAGCTTGGCGATCGCCTCCTTCAACTTCTCCTCGATCGTGCGCGAGGAGTCCTTGACGAAGGGCTGGGCGAGGAGCACGCTCTCCTTGATAAAGTTCTCGCGGGTCAGGCCGCTCTCGGCCACAGCCTCGTCGGTCACCTCTGCCTCGGCGATGTAGCGCGGGTTGAGGGCGACGATGTGCTGGGCCAGGGCGTTGGCCAGGGCGCCAAACTCCTCGGTGCGGCCCACGAAGTCTGTCTCGCAGTTCAGCTCGACGACGCCGACGATCCGCGCGCCGTAGTGCGTGTAGACCCCGATCAGGCCCTCTTTCGCCTCGCGGCTGGCCTTCTTGGAGGCCGCCTCAATGCCGCGCTCGCGGAGGATCTCGATCGCCTTATTGATATTGCCCTCGGTCTGCTCAAGGATGTCTTTGCAGTCCTTGATGCCGGCCCCGGTGCGCTCGCGAAGCTCTTTAACCAGCTCAATCGAAACAGCCACGATCCCTCTCCTTAATAATCTTGTGATAATGCAGTCGTCTGGTGTATGGCTGGTCGCCCGCGTCGGCGCGCCGACGCGGGCGGAATGTCGCTACTGGACCGGCCTAGCCCTCGTGGGAGGACTGACGACGATCCATGCCCTCCTGGGCGGCGTCGGCGATCTTGCTGGTCATCAGGCGGATGCCGCGGATCGCGTCGTCGTTGCAGGGGATGACATAGTCGATCTGGTCTGGGTCGCAGTTGGTGTCGACCATCGCCACCACGGGCACGCCGACCTTCGCGGCCTCCTGGACGGCCAGCTCCTCTTTGTGCGGGTCGATGATGAAGAGGGCACCGGGGAGGCGATCCATCGACTTCAGGCCGCCGAAGACGCGGTTGAGCTTGCCGATCTCCTCCTCAAGCTTCAGGCCCTCGGCCTTGGTGAGCCGCGAGAAGTCGCCCCGGTCGCGCTGGGCCTCAAGGTCCGCGAGGCGCTTGAGCCGGGCGCGGATGGTGGAGAAGTTAGTCAGGGTGCCGCCGAGCCAGCGCTGGGTGATGTAGTACTGCCCGGCGCGGGAGGCCTCCTCGACCACGGCCTCCTGGGCCTGCTTCTTGGTGCCGACGAAGAGCACCTTCTCGCCGCGGGCCGTCAGGTCGGCGACGAAGCGGTAGGCGGCGGTGACGCCGGAGATCGTCTTCTGCAGGTCGAGGATGTGGATGCCGTTGCGGGCGGTGAAGATGTAGGGCCGCATCTTCGGGTTCCAGCGGTTCGTCTGGTGGCCGAAGTGGGCGCCGGCCTCAAGCAGGGCCTTGATCGACACAACTCGCGTGCTTGCCTGGGTCATAGCTGTTCTTCTGCTCCTTCAATTATGGCCGATGCCATCCGCCACCCCCCGCGCGTGATGTCCGGACCGGCGTCGCCGGCAGGAGTGAACATCGTTGGAGGGTGTGTGAATTTGGTGTGCGAAGCACACCGCCGGGCAGTATAGCACAAAGCCCTGGGTGCGGCAAACCGTATTGGCGGCTTTGTGCTAAAATGCGCAGATTATAGGCCTGGCTGATATGCGGTGTTGGCGTCGGTGGTCTTTGATGCTACGGTGACGGCCGAGAGCGCCACGCGCCTGCAGGGTCGCCCCGCGCGCTCGGCGGCGATCACCCACGCACAGATGGGGCAGACATTGCCAGCTTCGCTGGCAATGTCTGCCCCATCTGTGTCTACACATCGGGGGCGCGAAGCGCCCCTACCCCTTCACGCCACCCAGCGTCAGGCCGCCGACGATATAGCGTTGGAGGGCCAGGTAGACAACCGCGACCGGCAGCGAGATCAGGATCGACATCGCGGCGAACCGCGACCAGGGCACCGACCCGGCGTACTGGCCGGTCATGTTGTAGAGGGCCATGGCCAGGGTGAAGTCCTGGGGCTTGGTGAGGAACTGCCAGCTGAGGAAGAACTCCGTCCAGCCGCCCATGAAGCCGAGGAACCCGGTGACGGCCAGGGCGGGCACCGACAGGGGCAGCACGATCTGGAAGAAGATCTGGTTGGGGCTGGCGCCGTCGATGATCGCCGCCTCCTCAAGCTCCTTGGGGATGGTGTCGAGGTAGCCCTTCAGGTTCCAGATCGCGAACGGCAGGGCGCCGGAGATCATGCCGATGCCCACGCCGAGCAGCGAGTCGCGCAGGATGAAGGGCTTGCCGGTAGCGTCGGGGGCGAAGCCCTGGGTCAGCACATAGCCGCCGAAGAGCAGCCCGATCAGCGGGAGGCCAACCGTGGCCGGGGTAAAGATGCCGTCGCGGAAGTTCGGATAGGCCACCAGGGCGGTCAGCAGCAGCACAAACCCGCCGAAGGCGATAAAGATCACGTCCAGCATCGCCGTGCTCACGCGGATGCCGTTGAGCATCGCGAAGAGCGGGGCGATGGTGGCCACGCTGGGGATCACAGTCACCGCCAGCACTCCGATCATCAGCCCCTGGCGGCCGGCGAACGTAAAGCGCGAGAAGGCGTAGGCCGCGCTGACGCCGATCAGCACCGCGATGATCGAGACCCCGGCGGCCAGACGGAAGCTGTTGAAGGCCAGCTGGGTGAACGTCACCGGGTTGGCGGTCGGCTTGTCGATCACGGCCAGGTAGGCCTGGAGCGACGCCCCGGGCGGGATGAGGCGCAGCTCGGTGGGCCGCGCGATGTTGCGTGGGTCGAGCGACATGCTCACGATCCACATGATCGGGAAGAGCACCGTGAAGGCGATCAGCAGGCAGAAGATCTGGAGCGCCAGCTGCTGCACAAGCGTCAGCTTGCGGCCGGCGCTCGCGCTGCCCCTGCGGCGTGGCTGCGGCGTGGCAATACTAGACATCGTAGCTCTCCGTTGCGCGCGAGATCCGGTTGGTGATCAGGAAGATCGGGGCCAGGATCAGGGCGATCATCACGCAGAAGGCGGCCGCGACGCCGTAGAGCTGGAAGGTGTTGATCAGCTTGTAGGCCTGCGTCACCAGGATCTCGGTCTTGCCCAGCGGGCCGCCGCCGCTCATAAAGAAGACCACGTGGAACAGGTTGAAGGTGGTGACCATGCCGACCATCGCGGCGGGCACCATGGCCGGGCGCAGCAGGGGCAGGGTGATCTTCCAGAACGATTGGAAGCCGGTGGCCCCGTCGATCGCCGCCGCCTCGTACATGTCCTTCGGGATGGACTGGAGCGCGCCGGTGGCGACGATCGTCATAAAGGGCCAGCCCAGCCAGATGTTGGCGATCAGCATGGCGTAGTAGGAGAGCGGCAGCGGGATGCCGGGGATGGGGTCGGCGATCTGGTTGAACCAGCGGATGTTGAAGGCCTCGGGGGCGAAGCCGAATGGCGAGAGGATGATCTTCAGCAGCTGGTTGATCGCGCCGTACTGGTCGTCGAACATATTCTTCCAGACTGTGGCGATCACGATGCTCGGCAGCACCATTGGCAGGATGTAGATGGCCCGGTAGATCTTCCGGCCGACCAGCCCCTCCACATTTAAGAAGACCGCGATCGCGATGCCGAGGGAGACATGGAAGAATACGTTCGAAAACGTCCACCAGAGATTAAAGATGACTTGATTCAGAAAATTAAAGTTCGCGCCCAGCTTGGCCACAAACGTCGGGTCGTTGGTGACGATGTCCTGATAGTTTTTTATCCCCAGAAATTTTGCCGGCCGATAGTTCGGCGGCGGCTGACCGTTCGGCCCATACTGAT
Source organism: Chloroflexales bacterium (assembly GCA_037140315.1). Classification (GTDB taxonomy): domain Bacteria; phylum Chloroflexota; class Chloroflexia; order Chloroflexales; family Chloroflexaceae; genus Oscillochloris. The sequence goes on along the minus strand of JBAXES010000101.1, from coordinate 1,400 downwards.
TGATCGTCTGCTTGCCCTCTTCCTTCACCACGCCGTAGTCGGTGAACGACATCCAGACCTGGAAGACCAGTGGGTAGAAGGTCATCATCAGCATCACGAGGAGCGCGGGCAGCAGATACACGAAGGGTATCCAGTCGCGTGTGGTGCGCTTTCGCCCGGGGCGGGCCACGCCGGGGCCGACGCTTGTTGTGGTAGCCATGGGGCCTCCTTCGTTGGTAGACCGCTGCATGAGGTACGAGGCGTGAGGCGTACGCCTCACGCCTCACGCTGAGGTTACTTCTTGTTGGCGGTGTTCATCTTGGCGCAGGCGTCGGTGATCGACTTGGTCGGGTCGGCGCCGCCGTCGAGGAGCGCGGTGATCGCATCGCCGAAGTTGCCCCAGAAGCCGCTCAGCTCAATCACCTGCGGGCGGGGCGCGCCGGTGAGCGAGGCCGCGGTGAACGCCTTGACCAGCGGGTCGGTGACGGTCACCTTGGTGTTGACTGGCGCGTGGCCGGCCACGTCCACGTAGGTCTTCATCGACTCGGCGCTGGTCAGGAACATGGCCAGGGCCACCGCGCCGGGGATGTTAGTGCTGTTGACGTTGACGTAGAAGCCGTCCACGCCGGTCAGCGGGCCGGCGGGCTTGGTCGCGCCGGGCATGGCGATCACGCCGAGCTTATCGCCCAGGGCCGCCTTATAGTCGCCGAGCGCCCACGGTCCGTTGACCGTCATATCGGCCTTGGCCTCCTTGAAGAGCGAGTCCTGCTGGGCGCCATCGGCCGTGAAGGTGACGTTCTTCTGCTTCTTGAGGTCGGACAGGTAGGTGAACCACTCCTTGCCGCCGGTCTGGTCGGCCACGCACTTGCCGCTGGCGTCCATCAGCTGCCCGCCGAAGGCCTGCAGCCAGCCGAAGTTGTGGTAGGCGCCCTGGTTGAGCACCAGGGTGTTGCTGCCCTTCACCGCCGCGAGCAGCTCGTCGGTGGTCGTGGGCGGCGTCTTGACCTTATCCTTGTTGTAGTAGAGGGCCACGGCCTTGAGCGACTCGGGGATAGCGTAGAGCTTGCCGCCCACGGTCATGCCGTCGATGCCGATCGGCGCGACGTCGGTGAGCATGCTCTTGTACGAGCTGAGGTCGGCCAGCAGGCCGGCCCGCACCTCGTCGCCGAGCGAGTCGTTGGGGGCGATGAACATGTCGGGCCCGCCGCCCGAGGAGACCTCGTTCTGGAACTTGGTGAAGATGTCGTTGAAGGGGATCTGGAGGACGTTGATCGTCGCCTTGGGGTTGGCGGCCTTGGCCGCGTCGATCAGCTTATTGATCGCCGTCTCTTCGGCGCTGCCGGTGCCGTAGGCGTGCCACAGCGTCACGGTGCCCTCAATGGCCATGCTGCCGGTCGCGGCGGCCTCGGTGGGCTTGGGGG